>CAIWVT010000148.1 GCA_903916135.1 uncultured bacterium | reverse complement strand
TGGAAAGCAATCATATATTTTATTGTCCGAATTTTGTGATAACAGAATTGTTTAAACATAAACACAAAATTTTGAAGCATACGAAACTTAATGAAGTGGATTTTTATACCTATTTTAATGGTATAATAGAAAATATTAGCTTTGTTCCGATAGAAACTATATCCGCAAAAAGCAGAAAAGTCGCATTTGAGTTGTGTAAAGACATTGATGTAAGCGATACGCCTTTTGTTGCGCTTGCCATCGAATTACATCTTACCTTGTGGACAGGCGATAAAGTGCTGAAGGATGGTTTATCAAAAAAAGGCTTTACTGACTTTTTTACTCCATAATAAAATTTATGTAGTACCTTCTTTTACTGCCAATATCCCCAATAAACTATCTTCTATTCTTTGAACTTTAAGTACTTTAAGTACTTTAGGCACTTTAAGTACTTGAAGTACTTTAGGCACTCCAAAACTCCATCCCATTTCATTCATCACAAACGACATATAAAATCCTGCGGATAAATACCTAACAGGCGAAAACGTTTGCCAACATCCGAAAATTAAACAATTTCATCCGTTTCAGGATATTCCACACGAAATAAAAACAAGCCTTTGGCAGGCACCGAAGCCCCCGCATCGGAGCGATTGCCGTGAGCAATAATCTGGCGAAACTCATCCAAATTTATTTTGCCTAAGCCTATCTCTATCATCGTTCCAACAATGGCGCGAACCATATTGCGCAAAAAACGGTTGGCAGAAATCGTAAAAACAAGTTTGCCGCCTTCCAAAGTCCATACAGCTTCACTAATATCGCAAATATAGTTGTTCACTTGCGTATTCGATTTCGAAAAACACGAAAAATCTTTATACAACATCATAAAATTACATGCGGTATTCATCAAGTCTAAATCAAGCTTCTGACTAAAAAAATATTCGAAATGGAGCGAAAAGGGGTCGCGTTTTTGGCTCATATAATATTTATAGGTGCGTTTGATAGCCGAAAAACGAGCGTGAACATCACTTTTTACTTCTTGAATGTTCTCAATAACAATATCATGTGGCAGGAGCGAATTCATCTTATACATAACGTTTTCTAATTGCGGAATTTTTTCTTCCACATCGAAATGTGCATAATATTCTCGCGCGTGAACTCCCGTATCGGTTCTGCCACAACCATACAGCTCTATGGTTTGACGCAAAATCAAACTGAAAGATTTCTGCAAAAGCTCCTGCACACTCACAGCATTGGTTTGCGATTGCCAGCCGTGATAGGCAGTTCCGTCGTACATTAATTTTACAAAATAGCGTATGTGCATAAAATGTCTAATAAAATTTCATCAAAATTACATAAAACTTTAAATTTATCAGTACATTTGTTTTTTTTTAAACCAAAAATTATTTTATGATAGTTGATTTATTTATCCCATGCTTTGTAGATCAGGTCTTTCCACAGATTGGAATGAATATGTTGAAGATATTTGAGAAGCTTGATGTGAATGTAAATTACAACCATGAGCAGACGTGTTGTGGTCAAATGGCTTTCAATAGCGGCTTCTGGAACGAAGCTAAGGCAATGGGCGAGAAATTTATCCATGATTTTTCAAACAATAGGATGATTGTGGCACCTTCGGCGTCTTGCGTCGGAATGGTGCGCAATTATTATCCCGAATTGTTCAACAATACTTCTTTGCACAATCAGTACAAACTAATTCAGAAAAATATTTACGAGTTTTCCGATTTTTTGGTGAATGTTTTGCATGTAACTGATTTGGGTGCCGAATTTAACGCTGTTATCACCTATCACGATGCCTGCGCTGCCCTCAGAGAATATGGCATCAAAGAACAGCCGCGCCAATTGCTCAGCAAAGTGAAGGGATTGCAGCTAAACGAAATGGTGGGCAACGACGTTTGTTGCGGCTTTGGCGGCACGTTTTCGGTGAAGTTCGAACAAATTTCTACTGCCATGGGCGAGCAAAAAGTGCAAAATGCAATAGATTCTGGGGCAGAGTACATCGTGAGCACCGAAGCATCGTGTTTGATGCACCTTGACGGCTACATCACCAAGCAAAAATTGCCTATTAAGACGATGCACATCGTTGATATATTGGCTTCGGGTTGGTAAACTGCTCCGGTTAGCAGCTTATGTTATAGGATGAAATAAGGCTACATGGTATCGAAATTTACGACCTATATACGTGGATATAAAGCCTATCTGAAGCTTGAAAAATCCTTATCGGATAATTCTATCGAATCCTATTTGTTTGATATTGCTAAATTTGTTCAATATTTGGATTATGTAAATCTGGATGTGTCGCCTTCTGATGTTGAGCTTTCTCACTTAAAAGATTTCATCACGTGGATCAATAAATTGGGGATGAGTGCGCATTCCCAAGCGCGGATTCTTTCGGGCTTGCGTTCGTTTTTCAATTTTTTGATTTTGGAAGATATTATTCGCGTCAACCCGACCGAATTGGTTGAATTTCCGCGTTTAGGACGCAAATTACCCGACACTTTGAGTTTAGAAGAAATTAATCAACTGATAAGTGCCATAGATTTGAGCAATTTGCAAGGGCAACGAAACAAAGCTATTTTGGAGACTTTATATGGATGTGGATTGCGTGTGAGCGAACTCACCAACCTGAAAATTTCAAATTTATATTTCTCATCCTCTTTCATTCGTGTTATTGGAAAAGGCGACAAGGAACGCATGGTGCCGATTGGCAGGACGGCGCAAAAACACATAAAAATTTATTTGGAAGAAATTCGCTGTCATCAGGAAATCAAAAAAGGCAATCAAGATGTTTTATTTTTGAGCAATAGGGGAAGCAAGCTGACCCGCGACATGATATTTAAGATTATTAAAGGTTTAGCCGAGAAAATTGGCTTAAAAAAAACCATCAGCCCCCACACATTTCGACATTCTTTTGCCACACATCTTATCGAGCGCGGGGCAGATTTGCGTGCCGTTCAGGATATGTTGGGACACGAATCCATCACCACTACGGAGATTTATACCCATCTCGACCGCGAATTCCTCCGCGATGTTATCATCCAATTTCATCCGCGGCAATAATTTGTAGTGGATATCATTTTTTTTACTATTTTCGCAACTTAAAAATTTATACTATGAAAGTAAAAGATTTATTCATGATATTGCTCTTGGTAGCAATATTTTTGCCGTTTTTTCTCGTGCCCGCCATGTACGAATGGTACATTAAATTCAACAAAGACCATGGTTTGATCATGGCAATGATGAAATTCGGAATTTTGGCAACGATAGGGGAGATGATAGGCTTGCGCATCAAAACGGGAGTGTATTACGCCGAAGGCTTTGGCATTATGCCGCGCGCCATCGTGTGGGGTTTTCTTGGAATAACGATTGCTTTAGTTTTTTATATTTTTGGCAAAGGGGTGCCCGTATGTATAAATCATTTCAGCCCTTTGGATGCTGTCAGTTCCATGAAAGGAGATTTCTCCGCCATCAAACTGTTCTCTGCCTTCTGCATTTCGGCTGCCATGAATCTGATTTACGCGCCTATCATGATGACGTTGCATAAAATCACCGACACGCATATTGTTCAAAATAAAGGAAAAGTTGGCTGCTTGCTGAAGCCCATTCCGTTTGCAAAAATCCTTTCACACCTCAATTGGGACGTGCAATGGAATTTCGTGTTCAAAAAAACACTACCATTCTTTTGGATACCTGCCCATACGATTACCTTTCTATTGCCGGCACATTTTCAGGTATTATTTGCTGCCATTTTAGGAATCGTTTTAGGGATTATCCTTGCAATCGCCTCCAAAATGAAAAAGGCGTAAGCAAATCCTATTTGTTTTTTCTTGAGAAATTATTGAATACTGATTTTTTCTGTAAAAACACCTTCGGTGGATTGTATCTTAATGATATACATTCCGCTTGAGAAATCAGACATATCAATACACTGAAAATCGGAAGTAAGAAAAATTTCCTGTAGAAGTTTTCCTTGCATATCCATGATGGATAATTTTCCACCTTCATGGGATGGCATTTGGATATTCAAATAGTTTTTCGCAGGATTGGGATATAGCTTCGGGAAATTTATTGTGTTTACATTATATATATAGGTAGAACCTGTCACGGTGGGATATCCTGCGCTAATCCATGCGTTCAATCCGTTATTCATGTGATAAATCTCCCTAAAATGCTTTGCCTGCATACTCGAAAAGGTCGGCGTGCTGCGTCCGCCACTCGCGCAATGCAACAAATACATTTTATTATGATCGAGCGCGTCCAAAAGGGCGCTGAAACTTGCATTGTAGTAATCAATGTTTATGGCATTGGCAATATGTGCATTGTTATACTCCGATGCAGTTCTGACGTCGAGAATAATAAAATCGGGGTTGACGCCCGTAGTGTCCACAATATTTTTTGCTTGTGCCACCGTAACGATCATACGAATGGTGTCCGTACTTAATTGTTTCGTTTGCGAAAACGCAGCAAAAGCAATTAGGCTAATAAAAATGGTAAAGATTTTTTTCATACTTTTAAGAATTTGGATTCAAAAGTACTGATTTTTTCGGAATATGGAGGAAAATAAAATAAAAAAAGCAGAAGGTTACTCTTCTGCTTTTCGTGACAATGCTGGGATTCGAACCCAGGACCCCCGCCTTAAAAGGGCGATGCTCTACCAGCTGAGCTACATTGTCTCCTTTTTTTGAGGGTGCAAAAGTACTAACTTTATTTGAATCTACAAAACAAAAAATTACTATTACAAATAATAATTTTTATAGGCTTAAAAAACAACGATATAAAAAATGATTATTATTATTTGAAAAAACGTGCGCATTTCCCGAAATAAATGAATAATTTTGCAGAAAAATCTAAGATGAAAGATAAAGTTTGTATTATAACGGGTGCGTCCTCCGGAATTGGCAAAGCGCTTGCCTTTGAGCTTGCAAATCAAAAAGCTAAACTTGTTCTTGCTGCTCGTAACGAGAAAGAACTTCAAGACATAAAATCGCAATTGGAGAAAGCAGGGGCAGAAGTTTTTATCATTAAAACCGATGTCAGTATTGAAGCCGATTGTAAAAATCTCATAGAGCAAACCATCGCTACATACGGCAGAATTGATGTGCTCATAAACAATGCAGGGCTTTCCATGCGTGCCCTTTTCGAGGATGTGGATTTGAAAGTGCTCAAACAATTAATGGATGTGAACTTTTGGGGCACAGTGTATTGCACCAAATATGCTTTACCACATTTGTTACAATCAAAAGGAAGCGTTACAGGAGTTTCTTCGGTGGCAGGTTACAAAGGATTGCCGGGCAGAACGGGTTATTCGGCTTCCAAATTTGCGATGCAAGGGTTTTTAGAAGTTCTTAGGATAGAAAACTTGAAGAAAGATTTGCATGTTCTCATTGCATGTCCGGGTTTCACGGCATCCAATATCAGAAACACTGCCTTGTCAAGTGATGGTTCCCAACAGGGCGAATCGCCGCGTGATGAGGATAAAATGATGACGGCAGCCGAAGTGGCGAAAGAAATTGTGAAAGCCATTCAAAAAAGAAAGAACACTATAGTTTTGACTTCTCAAGGAAAGATGACTGTGACCCTCAATAAGTTTTTTCCGAAATTCATGGACAAGATGGTCTATAATCACATGGCAAAAGAGCCTAATTCGCCACTAAAATAATTTTTTTTATAAATAGTCGTTTGTTATTTCGAAATGATACATCCTACATTAAAAAATCTAAAATCACAATTATGTTTCCTCTGTTAAGCAAAGAAATCAGCAGTTTTTTAAGTTCGCTTATAGGTTATATTGTTATAATTGTCTTTTTGGCTATCAACAGTCTGTTTTTATGGGTTTTCGACACGGATTTTAACGTCATCAATTCGGGATACGCTTCTATTGACGGTTTGTTTTTGATTGCTCCTTTCGTGTTTCTTTTTCTGATTCCCGCAATCACAATGCGCTTGTTCGCAGATGAAAAAAAGTCAGGGACTATAGAGTTATTGCTCACAAAACCTATCAGCGACTTGCAAATCGTCTTGGCAAAGTATTTTGCAGGATTTATATTGGTAGTTTTTTCTTTGTTACCTACCTTACTTTATTTTGGCTCGGTTTATTTTCTTGGTTTCCCCAAAGGGAATATTGATGTGGGTGCTGCTTGGGGGTCCTATATCGGATTGTTATTGTTGGGTGCGGCTTTCGTTTCCATCGGACTATTTTGTTCTTCGCTGACAGATAAACAAGTTCTTGCGTTCGTTTTGTCTGTATTTTTGTGTGGATTTATGTATATAGGTTTCGAATTTATTTACTCCCTCTCTGTTTTTGGAAAAGTTGATTTGCTGATTCAATCCATCGGAATCAATGCGCATTATATTTCCTTGAGTCGTGGTGTGATTGATACCCGCGATGTCATTTATTTTTTAAGTATAATAATATTATTCATTTTGTTTTCTAAGGTCTCTTTAGAAAAACGTAAATGGTAAGCACAATGGATTAACCCTCGAAAAGAAATGGGAAACAAGAAAAAAAGAATTAAAAATAACAATCTTATTCAGCTTGGCTTAAGCTTGATAATCATTTTTCTGATAAATTTAATTTCTTACTATGTATTTACGCGTATAGATTTAACTTCCGAAAAACGTTACACCCTTTCGAAATCAACGAAAAATTATTTAAAGCAGGTGGACGATGCCATTTGTTTTAATGTTTATTTAGAAGGCGACTTTCCTGCAGAGTACAAACGCCTCAGAATGGAAACGAAAGAGATGCTCGACGAGTTCAGAGCCTATAATGATAATATCCAATATCGTTTTATCAACCCTTCGGAAGGCACAGATAAAAAAAAGATACGCAGCACGCAGGAACAGCTAATTAAAAAAGGTTTACAACCAACAAGTGTGCAGGTGAACACTGCCGATAAAAATTCGCACCAAATAATTTTTCCTTGCGCCTTAGTAACTTATAAAGAAAAAGAACTTCCTGTTCAGTTATTGTTGAATAAATTAGGATCGCCTGCCGACCAAGTGTTGAACAATTCTATTCAAAATTTGGAGTATAGTTTGATAAATGCTGTGCGCAAAATCATTGTAAAAGAGAAACCGCGCATCGGATTTATCGAAGGACATGGCGAATTAGATAACACTCGTATGGCTGACATTTTATATTCTTTGTCGGATTATTATTCGGTGGAACGCGTCAAAATTGATGGCAAAATAAAGAGTCTGATGATGAGGGGCACAAAAGAAAAACCTCTGATGAATAAATACGCTGCTATTGTTATCGCAAAACCTGATTCTGCTTTCGAAGAGAAGGATAAGTATTTTATTGATCAATTTGTGATGCACGGTGGAAAAGTATTGTGGCTACTTAATCCTGTTGTTGCCGAAATGGATAGCCTTCGCAAATCTCCCGGCGAAACCATAGGTTATGGAAGAGATTTGAATTTGGATGATATGCTTTTTAAATATGGTGTACGCATAAACACCAATTTGATTTTAGATTTAACCGCATTACCCATTCCTTTCGTCACAGGACAATCGGGGGGACAACCGCAGATCGATTTGGTGCCTTGGTACTACTTTCCCATCATTATTCCTACTTCGAAGCACCCAATCGTGAACAATTTGAATGCCATTAGCTTTGAATTCACGAGCACGATTGATACGGTCGGCGGGAAAGGCATAAAGAAGACCGTTTTGCTTGCGACTTCAGCCTATTCAAAGGCAGTGAACACACCCACAAGAATTTCTTTAGATATTATGAATCAACAGCCCGACGAACGATTGTACAACATGCCAAACCTACCCGTTGCGGTTTTGTTGGAAGGAAAGTTCGAATCGGTGTACCAAAATCGTGTTCCGCGTTCTATTTTTGGTGATAAAGAAAGTTTTGACTTTAAAGAAATTAGTGCACCGAGCAAAATGATAGTGATTTCGGGTGGCGATGTTATTCGGAACCAAATTGAGAAAAAATCAGGACGACCTTATCCTTTGGGCTATGATCAATATACCAATCAGACTTTTGGAAATAAAGATTTCATATTGAACTGTGTGGATTATCTCTGCGATGATAGCGGCATGTTAGCCATACGTTCACGCGAGTTAAAAATGAGAATCTTGGATAAATCTTACATTGAGAAAAACAAATTTACCATTCAATTGCTGAATACCTTGCTGCCCATCCTTTTAATTGTTCTGTATGGAATCATCCAACTTTTCTTTAGAAAGAGAAGATTTACCCATAAAAAGTTGACAAATTAATCGGAAAAGAAATTACATTATTTAATACGTTTCAACTTACGCACTCATAAAAGCATAAAATATTTTATTCCATGAAAAAAAATCGTTTAGCTATAATTATTATCTTGGTTTTAGCAGTTTCAACTGTAGTTCTTTATTATTTTCATTCAAAAACAGACACTTTAGAAAATGAATTTAATGCTTTTGCCATAAACGATACCGCCGCAGTCACGAAAATATTTATTGCCGATAAAAATAATAATTTCATCACACTGAAAAGGAAAAATGCCAGCGATTGGTCGGTGAACGACACCTTCAAAGCTTCAAAAGATGTTGTGGTTACGCTGTTAAAGACCATGATGAATGTGGAAGTGAAAGCACCTGTATCAAAAGCGGGGCGAGAGCAAATTATCAAACTGCTGGCGACCAACTCTGTGAAAGTCGAAATTTATCAGACAGTGTATCGCATTGATCTCTTCGATAAAATAAAATGGTTTCCGCACGAAAAACTGACCAAGACTTATTATGTTGGTTGTGCAACTCAAGACAACCTTGGGACTTATATGTTAATGGATAAGTCGGAGACCCCATACGTTACCTTTATACAAGGTTTTAATGGCTTTTTATACACACGCTACAGTCAATTTTTAAAAGATTGGCGCGACCATGGGATATTTGCCTATCGTTATAATCAAATAAAGGCTGTTGAGATAAAGTATTTCGATCAACCTGAAAAATCCTTTAAAGCAACAAAATTAAGCCCAAGAGATTTTGAAGTTACCAGTTTGGCTACGAATATGCGCATCACAAATTATGATACTCTCAAGATTATGGATTTGTTTTCTTCCTTCGAAAATATTCGTTATGAAGCATTGATGAATGATTTGGATCAATTTAAAAAAGATTCCATCGTGAGGGGAACTCCTTATAATAGTGTTACAGTAACAGATTCCATTGGGAAAACTCATGCTATAAAAACGTATATAATTGCCGCTCTTCCCGACGCTGTGGATCAAACAGGAAAATTGTTCGGGCATGACAGAGATAGGCTGTATGCTTTGATAAATGATAATCGCGAGTTGGTGGTAATTCAATTTTATGTTTTCGATCGCATCTTTAAACCATTGGAATTTTATTTGCGTGGTTTTAAGGAAAATAAACCAGCTTTTTCAGGCGTGCAATTAATTAAATAAAGAAATATTTTTTTTTTATCACCTCGAATCAATATTTTTCTTAATTTTGTAAATCAATTTTTAATTCATAAAAACGAAATAATAAAAACCTTTATACGATGAAATTTATAGTATCAACATCAGTATTGTTAAAGAATCTTCAGTCAATTAGCGGAGTTCTGAATTCAAGTAACACCTTGCCAATACTCGACAACTTTCTGTTTGACCTGACGGATGATAAACTCAAGGTCACGGCATCAGATTTGGAAACAACGATTAGCGTTGTGGTTCCAGTGAACAAATCGGATGAGAATGGCTGTATTGCTATTCCTGCAAAATTTCTTATTGAAACATTAAAAACATTTCCAGACATTCCAATGTCTTTTAATATCAATAATGAAACATTTCATGTGGAAATTTCCGCAGGAGAAGGAAAATATAAATTGACAGGTTGTGATGGAAATGAGTTTCCAAAAGCACCTGTTGTGGAAGATGGCACCAGCATTTCTTTAAGCTCGGAAACGCTCGCAAATGCATTTAATAAAACCTTATTTGCCACCGGCAACGACGATATGCGTATTGTTATGACCGGGGTTTTCTGTCAGCTATCAGATAGGGACATTACTTTTGTGGCTACGGATGCTCACAAACTGGTGCGTTATCGTCGCACGGATACGAAATCCCCCGAACCGGGATCGTTTATCTTGCCTAAAAAACCGCTCCATCTTATAAAAAATATCCTTTCAGCTTATGAGGTGCCTGTAAAGTTTGAATACAACAACACCAATGCTTTAATGGAGTTCGAGAATTTCACGCTGATTTGCCGATTGATTGATGGAAAGTATCCGAATTATGAAGCCGTTATCCCTGTGAATAATACCAAGAAGCTTACTGTAAATCGTCAACAGATTTTAACTTCTATTCGTCGTGTTTCTATCTTTTCGAATCAGTTGACACGTCAGATTCGTTTCTCTATCTCCGGACAGGAATTAATTTTGGCTTCGGAAGATATGGAACTCGCAAACGAAGCAAAGGAACGTTTGACGTGTAGTTATGATGGCGAAGACATTGACATAGGTTTCAATTCAAAATTCATCCTTGAAATGATTACCAATATTGATTCAGAAGAAATTTGCATTGAAATGTCGGCAGCAAATCGCGCTGCGCTGATTTTCCCTG
>CAIWVT010000147.1 GCA_903916135.1 uncultured bacterium | reverse complement strand
TTTCTTTCAACCTCTTTTGTAATCTCAATAATATATGGAACACCACCTACCAAACCATCGTTTGGCAAGCCATGCCCGGATTCAATTTTAAAACAGGACTTCAAATCAATTTCAAACATAAAACTAATAAAACAAATAAATCATGAAGAATATCACCTCAACTGTCATGCGCATTGCATGGATAATAATTGCACTTTTAATAACCACAATTGGCAATACTCAAACTGTTTCTGACTTCGAGAATCTGACCCTTTCTCCAAATTCTTTTTGGGATGGCTCTGATTTGTCAGGTTCTTTTATAAGTGGCAATGTCAATTTTCATAATACGTATAATACAGGATGGAGCATTTGGGATTCAGGCTTTGCGTATTCTAATATGAAAGACACCACCACAAGCGGATATACCAATCTTTATAGTGCACGTACAGCAATTGGTTACAGTAATTCTGCCAATTACGCGGTCGGTCAAAACTACGCAAAACTTCATCTTCTTGGTGCTGCTGCAGGCAAACAAATAAATGGTTTTTATGCCACCAATTCCAATTATGCTTATTTCAGTATGAAAGATGGAGATTCCTTTGCTAAAAAATTTGGCGGTGTGAGTGGAAATGATCCAGATTGGTTTAAATTGAGCATAACCGGTTACTTCAATGGAGCACCCATATTTGACACCGTTGATTTCTTTCTTGCTGATTTTCGTTTTTCCGACAATGCTCAAGACTATATTTTGAAAGATTGGCAATGGGTAAATCTCACTACATTGGGCAATGTGGACAGCCTCGTATTTCTATTGAATTCATCTGACACTGGTACTTATGGCATGAACACTCCGCCATTCTTTTGTCTGGATAATTTTACGACTGCCGATTCCCCTGTAGGGATTTTTCCACCATCCGTCGGACATGTCGGCACAACAGCCATCTACAAAGATAGCACCGCTATCCTTGCTTGGGCAACCTATTGCCATGTTACTCAAGGTTGGCAAAATATAGCAGATACTTCTTTAGGCAAAGCTGATGTTGGAGATAGTTCTATGGCAATTGGTCCTGCCGGAACCAATGGTGTAGTTAGCCTTGGTGATGGGGGCATAGCTGACTTGACATTCTTGCATCCCATCCAAAATGGACCCTCTTGGGATTTTGCCATTTTCGAGAACTCCTTTTCTGATACCTTTCTGGAACTGGCGTTTGTTGAAGTCAGTTCTGATGGCATCAACTATTTTCGTTTCCCTGCCACATCTCTTACAGATACTAATATACAAGTACCCTCATTCGGCGAACTTGATGCAACCCGTTTAAACAACCTTGCAGGAAAATATCGCGGTCTGTATGGCACACCTTTCGATCTAAATGAATTAGCCGGAATCCCTGACTTGGATATAAATCAAATCACCCATGTGCGCATCATTGATGTTGTAGGCTCTATCAACAAACAATATGGCACCTACGATTCCTTTGGTCACATCATCAACGATCCGTTCCCTACGCCATTCAATTCTTCGGGTTTCGATTTGGATGCTGTTGCTGTTCTTCATCAGGACTTATCCTCAATGAATGAAAACTCTCAAAGCATTTCATTTCAAATTTTTCCTAACCCTGCCTTCGAAACGTTGCATATCATTTCAACTAATGAAAAAATTCTAAAAGCAAGCATTATAAACATCAATGGAAGCACGGTCTATGAAACCACACCGATAACAAACAATTGCACTATAGATGTCAACCAACTCTCACCGGCGATATATATCTTGAAAATATCAACTGAAACAGCAACAAGCTATCAAAAGATTATTATCTCAAAACGATGAAAAACCTTACTTTCTTTTTTCTTTATTTTATTTTTTTTCTGAGCATATTTATATAATGCAAGAAAGATACATCCCCCGTAGTTACGAATCCCGATATAACATCCGACCATGGAGTTTTCATTGTCAACGAAGGCAATTATCAATGGAGCAACGCTTCAGTAACCTATTTTAATTTCAATGATGGAAACTATGCTGAAGATGTTTTTGATGATGTAAACCATCGTCCTTTGGGTGATGTAGCCCAATCCATCCGTGTCATAGGCGAAAAAGCATACATCGTTCTCAACAATTCCAATAAAATAGAAATCGTAAACACCCAAACCTTTGCTTCTTTGGGAGTAATCAGCGGATTCACTTCTCCTCGTTATCTACTACCAATAAGTTCAACAAAAGCTTATGTTTCGGATCTTTATAGCAACCGCATCAGTATTGTTGATTTGAATAACAATACCATCACGGGTTCTATTCCTTGCCATGGAAGCACTGAAGAAATGCTCCAAATCAATTCAACTGTCGTTGTTACTAACACCAGAACGAACTATATTTATTTGATTAACTCAGATATTGATGCGCTTCTTGATAGTATCTCGGTTGGGTTTGCATCCAATTCATTAGCATTAGACAAAAATGGGGAACTTTGGGTGATGTGTGCCGGTGATGCCGCCAACTCCATCAAAGCAAGCATTCATCGTGTGGACGTGCCCACAAAAACCGTGGAGCAAAGTTTCCAACTCAATCTTTCTTTAGATATTTGGGACAAACTCCGAATCAATGCTACTAAAGATACCTTATATTATATGTGTAAAGGAATCTATCAAATGCCAATATCCTCAGCGTCCCTGCCAACTTCTATATTCATTCCACAAGATACAAAACTTTTTCACTCCATAGCAGTGAACCCTTACAACAATACCATTTTTGTTGCAGATGCTATAGATTACGTGCAAAAAGGTAAAGTATATTATTATAGTTCTACGGATGGTGTTTTGCAAGGAACTATAAACACAGGCGTGATTCCAACAGATTTTTATTTTTATTGAGTCAATCTATCAATAAAAACAATGCCATTCAAATGGTCAATCTCATGTTGAAAGATATGAGCCGTATATTCCTGACTGATATGCTCTGCTTTGTGTGTACCGTTGGGCAAATCATATTCCACATTCACCCAAATAGCCCGCCACGAAGATAATCCACTGGTTCCTGGCAGCGAAAGACAACCATCACTACGCAATTTTGTAGTATCTGAATAGCGCGTAATAACAGGATTCATATACAATTCCCAAGGATGCGACGAAAGTGTTCCCTTATCATATCGCTGAACCCAAATAATATTCCGATTGATACCCAATTGAGGAGCAGCAATGCCCACTCCGCCACTTTGAATTACTGAAACAAACATTCTATTGGTT
>CAIWVT010000146.1 GCA_903916135.1 uncultured bacterium | reverse complement strand
ATAATAAGGGTTCATTAAACCTTTATTTTTTATTTTCATTAATGGAGTGTAAACATCAATCATATCACTGTTTGTATTTAATTTCAAGTATTCTAATAGCTGTTCCGATTTTGACTGTTTATAATGCCGTCTCATTCGAGGACCAACATACTCTTCAAACACAGTTTGAGGCATTGGAGGAAAAACCATATAGAAATGTATGTTTCTTTTTTTCAACCAATCATTACGCGCTACAAGCACATTTTTAATTTTATTTAATTCCGCTGTGGTTAATGGCTGGTGATTTTCGTAATTTTCTTTTGCCGGTCCGGCAATATAAAACATCCATCCATCTTCACCAAAATGAATAACTTGATTATTAACCAATTGTTTAAAAACAGAATATTGCACTAGGTTATTCATTCGGATAATATTTTTCCTTCCTGGCAATTGATCTAATATGTAATTATCTATTTCTTTCGTAAAAACATTTGAAGAATCAATTTGAAACGTCGGTAATGGGTTCGTGCACCGGTTTTCTGATATCAATACTTTGTTTTCAGAATTAAACAGATGAAAAAATAAGCTTGTAAAAATAAATGTAAGAAAAAACACAACAAGAAAGAAATTAGGGATTTTATCTTTTTTCAAATATTTGTTTGATACAATTATTAATAAAAGCAGCAATATTGAAACATAGAAAAACAAATTCTGACGAATTAAAACGATGCTTCGTAGTTTATTTATCTGATGAGCTGATGACAAGGCAATAAAAGGATCGTCACCACATACTCGATATGCGTTTCCGCATTTTATCAAATCATTTAGCAAAATCTTCTCTGGCGAAATTGTCCTGTAATTCCAATTGTTACTTAATAACCCAATCTTTGTACTTATCATTAGATCATTAATTTTTTCTTTGTCTTCTCCGATATCGCATCTGTAAAACTGAAACTCGTTAGGCAAGATTTGCAATTTAAACACATTTCTGCTGGTAATATCAAGGTAAGTTTTGTTTGGGACAAAGGTTGGAATATTGTTATAAAAAAAGTCAACTCTTTTAGCAGGTGAACTGGTGCTTAATACAAGTTGACTTTGAATATCATTACTCAGCCAGAAAAACATAATCATCATTACTGAAGTAACCAGAACGGAAACAATAATAAATCGTTGATTTGGCGAAAATATAAGTACAACCAAGAACGCGAAACATAAAATTAAAACTACAATCGCTTTTGAAGTATGTTCCTGATTCGTATTCTTCAATAAATTTGATGGTAACAAACTAATAATAACAGGAACATAAGTTTTTTTCACAATTATATTAAGACCGTCTGTTTCCTGACTATAACCAGCATTATTTATTTTACACGCCGTGTGGTTTTTTTCAAACAAAGAATATGTTTTGTTGTCGTGAAAAAGATTTATTGAAAGAAGCGCAATAGTATCGTTATTTGATAGGTTTGTTATTTTTAGAAAGAAGTTTTCGTTTACATTAAAATGTCCTTTGAATTGAAAATATTTGAATCCCGGAGAATTAATTAGCCATGAAGTAACAGAATCGCCACCGTTCATCAATGTGAATATTGCTGGATGAGAGGTTTGGGCGGAAAAATAAAAATAATCAGCCTTGGCAGGAGCATTTTTTTTCACCCAATGTTGATTTATCTGATAATAAACAATAGGGATTAATACAAACGTCAAATAGGCAGGTTTCAGCTTTAATTTGTTCAAATTTTTATCAAGCAACCTATTGATAATAATGACAATCAGGAAAACTAGTAGGGTAATAAACAGAAAAATATTATGCTCAAAAAAAAGAAGAAATTCCAGATTGTTAATAAAATATGTTGATGTCATCTTGATATAGGGATCGTTACCAGTAACGTAATACGTATTGCCCACTAAAGCCAAATCGTTCAGAATTAATTTGTTTTGCGACAACTGGGAAAGATTATAGCTCTTACTAAAAATACCAGAACTAACCTTAATTTTTATCTGCTTTATACTTAAAAGGCTATCGCCAACATCAAAACGGAGATATCTCTCTGTTTCAAGGTTTATCGGTTGGCTGAAAGCGTCTGTAACTCTTTCGGAAGAATATTTTTTTGTTGCGCTAAAAAATGGCGTTTGGCTGTAAAATATTTCTGTATTTTTTATTTTTGAAGTAGTAGTTATTGTTACGTTGCCGACTGTATGGTTATCGGCAAAATAACTAATAGTAAGAACAAAAACAGCAAGAACTAAAGATAAAATAAAATATTTTGTGGACGGATTGACAACTAATATTAAAAGAAAAGTGAATAAGAAAACCAGAACAATGATTATTTTTTTAGTACTAAAAGGTTCCTTCCCCTCCCATTCTTTGGGTGGTTTTAAACTTATGGTTACGGGGCTTCCACTTTTTTCAACTAGTATCATTAAAA
The DNA here is from genome assembly GCA_903916135.1 of uncultured bacterium. Lineage (GTDB taxonomy): Bacteria > Bacteroidota > Bacteroidia > Bacteroidales > CAIWKO01 > CAIWKO01. Next base: position 10,396 of record CAIWVT010000146.1, on the reverse strand, counting down.
CTCCATCCTTCTCGGAAAGCTTAGCATTGGTGATGGAGATATATTGTTTTATCGTATTACTAAGTGAAAAAAGTTTGTTGTTGCTATAAAGATTTATTCCAAGAAAAGAAAGAGTATCATTACTTTTAAGATTATTGGCTTTAAAATTAATACCCGCATTACTATTTAACTGACCAACAAATTCAAGATTTTTATACCCCTTTGAATTGATATTCCATGATATTATTTCACGTTTATTTTCAACCAAACTTAATTGTGCAGGATGTGTTGATCTCACAGAAAAACTTAAGTAATCGGGATGCTTGGCATTGTCTGAAAGTTCTAAAGTTTGATTTCTCCACAATAAAGTATAAGCAAGCGGAATAATAATAAACAACAAATAAATCGGTTTTGCTCTCTTCTTCATGAAGAGTACTAACTTATTCTTTCCCTTTGTTTTCAGAATACCCATTTGCTTTTAGTATTTAAAATATATAAATGGATTACTCGTATCTCCCACAATTCTCATCAATGAAATTGTAAAAATAATTATCAGAATCACTGTACTTAGTGTTTGTAGAACAACATGCATTTTCCCTGTTTTGAACTTTGCAGGAATAGAAATCGGAAAAAGAAAGAAAACACCAAGTAGTAAAGCAAAAATATGTTCGCGCATCACAAAAGCATTTAATCCCAAGGCTCCGTCCTTTGCCGAATGGAACATAACGGAATAATAATTAAAAGCCTGATGCATGTCTTGAGTTCTAAATAATACAGCACACATGATGAGTACAAACCAGATATATAACATGCCAAAGCCTTTAATTCGCTTCAGGTATTTTAAGAAAAACAATTCCTCCATACCAAGCAATAGCCCTTGAAATGCGCCCCAAATAATATAATTCCATGTTGGTCCATGCCATAGTCCACAAACAACAAATGTAACCATCAGTGCAATAAAAATTCCTGCTTTCCCCATATAGCGCATCTCCATTGCCAATGGACTAAAGATATAATCTTTTATCCAATTGGATAATGTGATATGCCAACGGCGCCAAAATTCTGTAATTGATTTGCTGATATACGGGTAGTTAAAATTTTCGGGAAGATCAAACCCTAACATTTTGCCAACGCCAATAGCCATGTCGGTATATCCTGAAAAGTCAAATAAAAGCTGAATGGGAAAAGCCATCATACATAACCATGCAACAGCAGGGCTTATCGCTGTAACATCTGTGTCCATAATTAGATTCACCAAATAGCCGATAGTATTTGCAATCAGAACCTTTTTTCCCAGACCTATGATAAACCTTTTAACTCCTTCGGTGAATCTTTCCAACTCAAATTTGCGGAGCTTAAGTTGTTGTTCAATGGATAGATAACGAACCAAGGGTCCTAAAATTAATTGAGGGAACATTGTAATATAGAGAATAACATAGGCGGGATTTTTTTCAAAACGATTATTTTTTCGATATACATCTATGTTATAAGAAATAGCTTGAAAAATAAAAAAAGAAAGCCCAATGGAAGAAACCATTTTTGCGTGATGAATTCCTTTTACTCCTGCATAAATTAGATTGTCAATGATAAAACCAAGATACTTATAATAGATTAGGAACCCAACAAAGGTGCAAACGGCAAATAAAAGACTTGCACGTTTGAATTTTGTTTTGGCTATTAAGAATGAGAACCCCCATGAACTAATCCCAATAAAAACTAATAGAACCACGAGGTTGCCGGCTCCCCAAAAATAGAAAACTATGCTTAAAAGAAACAGAAAAATATTTTTCGCCCATATCTTAGGTAAAATATAATATCCTAAAAGGAAAATAGGTAGAAAATAAAAGATAAAAATAACTGAGCTAAATATCATAAAAGTTTAATCAATATTTTTTCTCTATCAGTAATTAACAGCAACACAAAAAACCTCTCTTATAATTTTTTGCAAATGAACTCATATTTTAAGAAGATTTTGTAGATCTTTCTCATTAAACTTAGGGTTATCAAAAACATTACCATAATATTCAAGTATCTTTTCCTTGTCAAAGTGTTTACTCAAAACCTGATAACTTTTTTGAATCCGATTATGGTTGATATTAACATGGCGCATCCAAAAAGATATCAACTCTTTTAAGTCCTGAGTTTTTAACGGTACTTTTTCCTTTGAGAAAAAGTCGCCGTAAAATTTAATATTTTCGAACAGTCCAAGATGAAACAGATTTTTTTCTTGTTCTGCGATGGCTTTATATTGTTCTTCGGTGGGATTTAGAAAATCGAAAACTTTAGAGTTATTGTAAATACGCAATACACTTAACATGGGTTGAGCCACATAGTCAAAAGATGCGGCAAAATTAATAGTTTGCATGGCTTCCTCGTATGTTTCAGTTGGGAAACCCACCATAAACAGTGTTCTGGTTACAAATCTTTTTGAAGCTGCATGTATTGCTTTTTCAGCTTTCTGAATATCCATATATTTCCCAATAAACTTCTGCAAGCGTGGCACGGCTGTTTCAACAGCTAATGCTATTTCCACGGTTCCTGCCTGCTCAAACAAATCAAGCATTTCTTCATCAATATGATCGGCACGTAATCCATTTGGAAAATTAAGTTTTACATGTGGCAGTTCTTTAATAATTAAGGATAATGTTTCCTTTGCTTCCTTCATGGGTACATTGAATGTATCATCAACAAAAACAAAGTTATCAACATTTCTTTTTTCAACATGTTCTCTCATTTCTGCCACAAGATTTTCCGGTGAACGACGACGGATTCTCCTTCCAAAGATCTGATGACAAAAAAAACAGTCGTATGGACACCCTCTTGTACTCATAATAAACACGCATTTTGAATCATCCTGCAAAGCCTGATTCTTAATGCCAACATAATCATTAAGATTAACCAAACTATAATCAGGAAAAGGGATTGAATCCAAATCAAGAATATAAGGACGAAGAGGATTTACTTTTACAACTCCATTTTCTAATACTGCCGTACCCTCAATATCCATAGGTGTAGAGTTGTATATGGAATAATGACTGATTATTTCCACAAAAGTTTCTTCACCCTCGCCTATCACAGCAATATCAATTTGTTTATCGGATAATATATCTCCATAAGCAGTTGAAGGGAAAGCGCCTCCTCCTAAAATAGGAATATCTGGACGTAGTTCACGAACTTTATCTGACACTAATTTAAAAGCTTCCTTAGCAAATGATAAGGATCTAATGCCTACCATATCGGGTTTAAATGTTGACAGTAACGATTCAATACTTTGCAAAGGGTCTTTACTGGTCACCGTATGAAAAACTTTAAACTCAATATCCGGAAATTTCTGTCGGGCAAAAGAAACGAGATAAAGCAGACCAATGGGATGGTGTGTAAAATATATAGAGCTGCAGAATGTATCTCCGAACAAATCTGCATCTATTAATAGGATTCTTTTTATCATTTATTAATCATGATTTGTTCAACTGAAATTAAGCAACTTTTGTAAGTCTTTTTCACTAAATTTAGGTCGGTCTAATGCACCTCTGTAAAACTCCAATGTTTTTTCTTTATCATGATGTTTACTTATGACCTGATAACTGTTTTTAATTCGAACAGGATTCATGATAACATTGCGCAACCAATGTAATTGAAGTTCTTGTAAGTCGCTGCTTTTCAAAGGCACTTTATCGGCAGGAAAGAGGTCTCCGTAGAATTCCAAGTTACTAAACATTTTTAAGTGAATGAAATTCTTCTCTTGCTCGACAATCTTAAGGGCTTGTTCTTCGGTAGGTTTCAGCATGTCGAAAAGTTTAGAGTTGTTGAATATACGCAAAATGCTTAAAGTGGGTTGAGCAACATACTCAAAAGATGCTGCAAAATTGATAGTTTGCATAGCTTCCTCAAAGGTTTCGGTAGGGAATCCAATGATGAAAAATATACGGGTAATGAAACGCTTGGTTGCAGCTGAAATAGCGATTTGTGCTTTGGCAATATCAAGGTTTTTACCAACGAGCTTTTGCAGACGTGGCACCACTGTTTCAACTGCTAAAGCCATTTCGACTGTGCCCGCTTGTTCGAACAAATCGAGCATTTCTTCATCAATAAAATCAGCCCGTAAGCCATTTGGAAAATTGATTCGAACAGGAGGCAAATCCGTAATAATTGCTTTCAACACTTTTTTCGCTTCCGCCATAGGGACATTAAAAATATCATCAAGAAAAACAAAATCAAAAATCCCTCGTTTTTCAATGTGTTCTCTCATTTCGGCTATTACATTTTCGGCAGAACGACGACGTATCCTTTTTCCGAAAAGCTGATGACAATAAAAACAACCATAAGGACATCCGCGTGAACTTAAAATATAAGCCGATTTAGAAGCATCTTGCAAAGCATGATTTTTAAGAAGACCGTAATCTTTCAGATTAATATAATTATAATCCGGGAAAGGGATAACATCAATATTTTGAATAACAGGTTGTGGGTCATTTAACCTTACTTTACCATCTTTAATCACCGCTGTTCCCTTTATATCAAAAGGAATGGCATTTGATTTGTTCAGGTTGTCAATCAATTCAACAAATGTTGCTTCGCCTTCTCCAATAACAGTAATATTAGCCATTCCCGTCACTAAAATATCCTGATAAGAGATTGAAGGGTAGGGACCACCTGCAATAATTGTAATGTCAGGTTTTAACTTGCGAATCCTTTCGCTTATCAGCTTAAAAGAGTTTGCGGCTATGGATAATGCTCTTAGACCTACCAAGTCGGGATTGAATGAAGATAACAAAGCTTCAATTTCCTTTATAGGGTTGGTGCTAGTGGAGGTATGAAAAACCTTGAACTCTATGTCAGGGAATTGTTTTTTAACCGATGATATAAGATATAACAGTCCAATAGGATGATGACTATATAATTGGAGTTCGGGATTATTTTTATCCTCGAATATTTCAACATCTATTAATAGTATTCTATTTATCATGAAATTTGCACCCTCTTTTCTATAGCGTTTCTGTTATAATTTACACTTGCCAATCTGCAAATGTAACCTTTATAATTAATTCTATCACGAAAAATCTAAAAACATTTATCAATTAAACCCATACTGACAACTTATTATTTTGAAAAAAAACAACTTAAAGATATAGAAACCTTGCTAAGCAATAAATTCCCCAGAATAGAATAACTCGATCATTTATAAATATTGATTGTAATTACAACAAGCGTTACGTTCAAAATATTGTTGATAGAAAATAAATGCTTAACTTTGCCGCGATAATCGAACCCTATTGCATGAAAGATTTTTTTCAATTAATAAAGAACTTAAAAAAAGATTTTACTGGTTTTACTAAATGTAAAGTAGCTGTTTTAGGAGATAGCTCAACTCAATTTCTAACTCAAGCTTTGAGATCAACAGGCTACGAGAAACGATTGGATTTGGATGTTTGGGAAACAGACTTTAATCAAATTGAACGGCAGATTTATGATGAATCCTCAGAATTATATACATTTAATCCCGACATTATCATTCTATTTCAATCTGCGCATAAATTATTGAGCAAATACAATAAGCTAACGACAGATGAGCATTGCATGCTCGCCTCAAATGAATTAGCCTCTATTGATAACTACTACTACGTTCTTTCTGCGAAGCTAACGGTTAAAATCATTTATTATAATTATACCGAAATTGATGATAACGTCTTTGGAAACTTTGCCAGCAAAACACCTGCTTCTTTTTTGTTTCAATTGCGTAAACTCAATTATGAATTAATGCTGTATGCATCAAACAATCATAACTTTTACGTATGCGAAATTTCAACAATTCAAAATCGGGTAGGTAAAACAACTTTTTTTCAATCTTCCATTTATATCAATTATGAAATGGTTTTAAGCATGGATGTATTGCCAGAAATAGCATCGAAAACAGTTGATTTGATTGCTGCTTTACATGGGAATTTCAAGAAATGCTTGATTTTGGATTTAGACAATACTTTATGGGGAGGAATCATTGGCGATGACGGATTGGAAAACATACAATTAGGGAATTTAGGTATTGGCAAAGCATTTACAGAATTTCAATACTGGATAAAGAAACTTAAAAACAGAGGCATTATCATTGCTGTTTGCAGCAAAAACACTGAATCTGTCGCCAAAGAACCTTTTGAAAAACATCCCGATATGGTGTTGCAATTAAATGATATTGCGGTGTTTGTGGCAAATTGGGAAAACAAAGTTGGTAATCTTCGACATATACAAAGCGTTTTAAACATAGGTTTCGATACTATGGTTTTTTTAGATGATAATCCTTTTGAAAGGAACCTTTTACGTGAAAATATTCCAGGAATTTGTGTGCCCGAATTGCCTGAAGATCCTGCAGATTATTTAGAGTATTTATATAGTTTGAATCTTTTCGAAACAACTTCTTATTCTCAGGAAGACCTTCAAAGAACTGCGCTTTACCAAATTGAAGCTGAACGAAAAACTATGCAAAAGACTTTTGTGAATGAAGATGATTTTTTGAAAAGTTTAAACATGCTTGCGTTGGTTGAATCGTTTAATAAATTTAATATCCCAAGGGTTGCGCAATTATCTCAACGTTCGAATCAATTTAATCTTAGGGCTGTTCGTTATACTGAAGCTGATATTAATTTTTTTGCTGCCTCGGAAAATTATTTTACCTTTGCATTTACTTTGGAAGATAAATTTGGGGATAATGGATTAATCTGCGTCATAATTTTACAAAAAGAAAGCGAGCAAACCTTGTTTATAGATACTTGGTTTATGAGTTGTCGTGTTTTAAAGCGCGGCATGGAACATTTTGTCTTAAATAAAATTACAAATTTTACCAAAGACAATGGGTTTGTCTATTTAAAAGGCGAATATATTCCTACTGCAAAAAATGATATGGTGCAGCATCATTTTAAAGATCTTGGGTTTGAAATTTTAAATGATTTTTGGATGTTGAATGTGGCGAATTATGAAAATAAAAAATGTTTTATCCATGAAAAATAAACCAAAATAGAAGCAAACCTTAAGTAATCGCCAATTGTCTGATAATTACATTTAGAAGATTTATGACGGAAAAGTAATCAAATTGAGCAAATTATAAAAAAAACACAGCATGGAAAAAGAGCAAGTAGAAGAACTGGTGAAAGAAATTTTTATTGAAGTTCTTGAAAAAGAGGATATCGTGTTAAATGAAAACACTACTGCTAACGATATTGAAGAATGGGATTCGTTAGCTCATATTCGTTTGGTCGTTACTATTGAAAAGAAATTTAATATGCACTTTTCATCAAGAGAAATCCAAAGTTGGGAAAATGTTGGCGAAATGATCGAGTGTATTTATAGCAAAGTGAAATAGAAAAATCACACCTCCTATCTTCAATTTAATATGGCAAATACTAGTTTAGATTTAGTAAAAGGGCAACAATGGTTTTATGAATTTGTTTTGCCTGATGGTTCCATCACTGATAGTTATTTGCCTAATTTTGTTCGCACTATTCATCTTACACGGGAAAAGGCTTTACTCTTCTTTTTGAATGAATACGGCAAAACGGGAACTTTTAAAAATGCTTTAGACATTTCGTGTCATGAGGGATATTATTCCTTGTTATTAGCTAAACATTTTGAGGACGTTATTGGGATAGATAAAAATGAGAATTCTCTCGATAAAGCCAAACTGATTACAGAGGTGTTGGGTGCTAAAAACATACAGTATGTCCACACTGCTTTGGAAGACTGGAAAGAGACCGCCGCGGCAGATTTTACTTTATGTTTTGGATTGCTTTATCATATCGAAAATCCGGTTGCTATTATGCGTAAGTTAGCAAACATAACTAAAAAAGCAATCTGCATTGAATCTCAAATACTCCCAAGCGAAACCACTATGAATGTGGAAGACGGTTGTTATTTGAAACAACGCGATGTGCAAGGTTCGTTCGGATTATGCTTAGATTATCCCACAATTTCGGAAGGAGGTTTGACAGAGTTGGCTTTGGTCCCTTCAAAGCAGGCTTTGGTTACCTTGTTAGATTTATTTGGATTCGTCAATATTCGTTTTTATTCTCCTAACCCTGAAGATTATGAGCAATTTGTGCGCGGACATAGAGTGATTGTCTATGCTGAAAAAAAGGATTTTGCTTCTTCAAATTAAATACATGTTTTTTTACCGAATACCATAATTTTATGCAGACCTTATTAGATTATATTGTGGAACGTGTTTGTTTGCTAAATAAAATACACGGGAAAAAGATACTCTATAATCAACAGAACTTTGATAAAGCGTATTTTATCCGAGCAAATACCTTCCTGACGCGATATAATCTTTTACTTCAACATCAAGGTAAAACCATAGATTATGCCATTGATTGTTATTTGCAAATGATTGCGGACATAAACTACGAAACAGTTCAATTTATTCGTACAGGAGCCTACACAAGTAAAACATTTGATGAGGTGAATGCACGAGTTTACAACAATCCCGAAGTGATGCAGTATTATGTTCATGGCATTCTTTTGTCACAGTTTTTATGGGCGCATCATTACAATATACTCTTGTTTTTCAACAGTGTTATTAAAGAAAACAGCACGAACATTCATTCCTATTTGGAAGTGGGTGGCGGTCATGGTTTGTATGCTTCGGAAGCAATCAATAGTATAGGCGAAAAAGCCAATTATCATTTGGTTGATATTAGCCAAAGTTCTATTGATATTGCAAAAATGATGATTGCTAACAACAAGGTTCACTATGTTCTTTCAGATATTTTTGATTATAATCCCACTACAAAATATGATTTTATTACCATGGGTGAGGTTTTAGAACATGTGGAACAACCTATTCACTTACTTAAAAAGTTATTTTCCTTATTGAATGATGATGGCAAAGTGTTTATTACGGTGCCAACCAATGGTCCGACCATAGATCATATTTATCTTTTTAGAAATGCCGAAGAAATCCGCGAAGTAATCGCAGCAAGTGGTTTTAAAATAGAAAAAGAATTTTCTATTTATTCCGAAAATGTTTCGGCAGAACTTGCCGAAAAGTATAAGGTATCCATGATGTATGCAGGGGTTCTGACAAAATAGTTCTCCAATTTTAATTTAAACCTTGAGTTGCCTCTCAATTCAATCTAATTTTATCACAAAGGTGAATCCATTGCCCACTTTATCATCGGGGTCTTGAATTTCTACAACATTCAACCCGCACAACACACACAATTCATTGAAGTTGGGCACTTCAAACACAGACCAATGCACTCCACGGGCTTCATCCTCAACGACAGCGTTTTTCTTATGCCGTTTGTGAAGTTCTTTCACTTTGGTGAGCTTTTTGCTTGCATCAAAGGTGCGTTGCCGATGCGGAACAATGATGAAGATATAGCGTCGCGCCACACGTGCCCATTCCAACAACGCCGAAATCGGGTCATAAAAGTGTTCTATCACATGGCTTGAAATCACAAAATCATAAGATTTATCCGGAAACGGTAATTTATTTCCCTCAGCCAACACATCCACCTGCAAAGCTTTGCCACATAGTTCTATTTCAGATTTTTTGAAATGCGAATCCATATCACCCACGCGGTCAACATTGATAGTGTTCAAACCAAAGCTATTATGCGCAGCACCTCCAATTTCAATGCCTATCAATCCGTCGAGATATTTATGGGCTAATGCTGATTCGGGAAATTTCATGGTGAATGGTTTGAGCTAAGGATGTATGAGAGTTTTTTGTTTTAACGCTTCTTATGTTGATTTATTTTAGGTGGAGGCTAAAAGGATAGAGGCGACGGGCTAAGCTCCAAGCTCCAAAAGCCAAATACCACGGAAAGCCCAAGCAAGCCTCTTTTGATAGATTTCAAGTGAAGCTTTCACTCAAAGTGAAGGCTTCACTAACTTGGCTTTGGCATGATTTTAAAAGGATAGGGGGGACAGGGGTTGGAAGGTTTTGCGAACGGGTTCGCGCAAAGATGCTAAGACGCAAAAGGAACAGGCATATTGATTTTAGTCGGGGCGCGACTTGGAGTCGCACTCCGACTTGATGGTAATTAGGCAGAGGCTAAAAGGATAGAGGCGACAGAGGTAGAGCCTGCTACCGGACAGGTTGAAATAGAAAAAGCTTACGCTCTTTTCATGATTGGGAGCTACACATAGGACACTCGTTGTGTCGATTTGAATAGGCTGCGCAACGAGTTAAATAGGCTGCGCGTCGATGTGAACTGCCTTTGTGTTGATGTGAACTGCCTGCGCGTTGATGTGAACTGCCTGTGCGTCGATATGAACTGCCTGTGCGTCGATGTGAACTGCCTTTGCGTCGTTGTGAACTGCCCTTGCATCGTTGTGAACTGCCCTTGCTTCGTTGTGAACTGCCCTTGCGTCGTTGTGAACTGCCCTTGCGTCGTTGTGAACTGCCCTTGCGTCAATGTGAACT
>CAIWVT010000145.1 GCA_903916135.1 uncultured bacterium | reverse complement strand
CAATGTATGTTTTACCTTTATCATAAGATACCTTCAAGGCTTTTACGTTTTTTTCAACATACGCTAAACCAACATAACCAATGGCTCCTTTTGTTTGACTTACCGATTGCACGATAGCACCGGTGGCAGGCATCAAAAGTATGCCGGCTCCGAAGTTCTTTTTGTTCAACACATGTTCTTTCACAAATTCGTAGGTTCCCGAACTCGTTTCTCTCGAATAAGCCACGATGGCTAAATCTGCTCCGCCCACTTCTTTCCAATTTTTTATTTTTCCTGTGAAGATGCCTTCTAATTGTTCGCGGGTCAATTGACTAACGCCGTTGGCTGGATTCACGATGAATGATAAAGCATCATAAGCGATGACGGTTTCTTTATATGCCTTGCCTGCTTCTTGAAGTTTAAGTTTTTCATCCATTTTCAATGGACGTGATGATTGGCAGATGTCGGTGGTACCCGTTAATAAAGCTGATATACCAACTCCCGAACCTCCACCTGTTACGGTTAAGGAAGAGCCTGCATATTTCTTCATAAACTTTTCTGATAGTTTTTGTGATAAAGGCAAACAAGTGTCGCTGCCTTTAATTTTACAGATAACTTTCTGTGCATTGATTACCGAAACACAAAGAATGATTGCGGTTACGGTCAAAATAATCTTTTTCATAATTTCTTTTTTTAGTTTTTGATTTGTAATAATTGTTGTTGTTGTTTAGAATTTATACTGCAAACGTAAGGTGTAAACATTATCTTTAACGTCTCCTCCATAGCCCGTAACGCCGGTATTTTCGTTTAGCACCCAAGCACCATAAACGGTCCATTTGATGTTTTCGGTCATTTTATAATTAAAACCTATACCTAAAGTTTGATATTTAATATCGGCTGATGATAATTTAGTACTTGACATAGTTGCTTTTCCGGTACCATCAATTTTTGATACATAACTTGAATTAACATTTTGTCCTTTCACTGTTATATTCGGGTCGTACCAATCATATTTCACAACAAGAGCAAATGGTGATTTCCAAATGTTTTGACATAAATAGAAGTAAGCGGCGTTAAATTTGCGAATGTATGTATCCGTTGCAGGAAGCGTGCTGGTGAAAACGCCATTTGGACTTGTCGAGCTTGTGGCTCCTCCTGGTTGTGTTCCCATTACATACTCTCCACGTAATTGTGTGATACCGAAAGGAAAATCAAAAGTCAATTGGACATCAGCACCCAAATATTGTCTTGTTGAATATTGTCCTTTGTTAGTTGATACGGAGTCAACAACAAAGCCTTTAGTTGTGCTATAACCTTGAGGTGTGGTATCTTTTATGTCCCCCATAGAATATATCTTTTTTGTACCATTATACGTATAGCCGTTGTACAAGGAAACACCACCACTAACTTTAAAGAATTCGTTTTTAGTTGTGCCCGTATAGGATAAACGACCAATAAAATCTTTCTTTTCTTTAAAATCAGCATTAATTGCATCTCCTGCATATAAACCTACTTGCAAATTAAATCCACTCCAAAACTTTACTGTTTTAGGAGCATTAACTACTATCATAGCACCTAAATCTCTCTCGCTTGGAAACAAAGTTTGTGATGCACGTGAACGTTCCGGCGACTCACGTAAACTTGATGAATAATGGATTTCAAATCCAAACGGACGATCATAAACCCCTGCTTGGATGCCGAATGTTTTTAACCATGGTTCGGTGAAGCTGATGTAAGCATCTTTCAAAGAAACACCTTTCTCGGTAGCATCAATTTGTAAAACCACTTGAGTTAAATCGGTAACATAAGCCACTTTCAAACGACCTCTGCGTACCATAAAACGCTTGTCGGTTACTGTTGAAAAATCTCCGCCTTCAAACGACTTTATGCCTTTATGATCGGCAAGTTGAAATTGTGCTTGTACGTAACCCGAAATTTTAATTCGTTTCAGCAAACCTAAATCGGTTTTGATTTGGTCAACATCTTTTTTCACTTCCTCTATCTTGGGACTAATGGTGTCGCCTACAGTCAAAGGGTTTTCTTGAGCATACATCTTATTCACACCAAAGCTTAATAAGAATACAATCATCATGGGAATAATTTTCTTTTTCATAGTTTTTTTAATTTTTTTGTTCAACATTTCTTGTTTAAATTTCACGGTGCAAAATAACAGCTATCATGTTACCTGAATATTAAGTTCACATTAAGTTTGTGTTAAGTTTGCAAAGGAGGAAAGATTGCCTGCTCTGATAAGCAATGCATCAAGGTTATAGCGATATGTGCCCATACAAATGGTTTCAGATATAGGCATAAAAAAAAAGAAGAACCACGTTTGTGATTCTTCTTTTTCAATAATGAAGTAAGATTAAAATTTGATGGCGGAAACTATCGTAACAAAGTAACCGTTCCGCTGAGTTCTTTTTCTTTCACCTGATTCTTCACACGCAATACCCAGAAATAGGTGCCCTCGGGAGAAAGCTTGCCTGCAACTGTTCCATCCCACAATTCGGTAGGGGATGTCGAGGTGAATATTGTTTTTCCCCAACGGTTAAATACCAAAAGGGTGTAATCGGGAAAACCAAGAGAAATAATATTAAAATTATCGTTATGCCCATCGCCGTTTGGCGTAAACACATTGGGCACTACCACATCATCTAAAATGGTCAATCTTAAGGATGCTGTATCAGTACAGTTATTCGGTGTTGTTACGGTTAAAATTACCAAGAACGGACCGGCTTGCTCATAAGCATAAACCGGATTTTGAACGCTCGACCCGGGACCTTCTCCAAAATTCCAACTCCAACTTAAATCCGTTCCGATGCTTTGGTCGGTAAACGTAATGTCGGTTCCTGCAACAACATTATTTTTATCAGCAATAAAATTTGCAATAGGTGTTGGATACACTTGAAATATTTGCGTATAAGAATAGGTACATCCACTGGCAAACGTAACAGTCAACACCACGGTTTTTGGTCCCGGAACCAGATAAGTATGTGGCGGCGGATTTCTAACAGTGCCATGCGCGCTGCCATCGCCATAATTCCAATCCCATGTGGTAACACTATCCGTAAGACTAACAATATGGAAAACTACATTCATCGAGCAAGGATTCAATATTTCAATTTGTAGTACAGGAGGCACTGTAACCAAATTGGTATGCGTATAAGAATAGGTACAAGGACCTATCGTTATGGTCAAAGTAACATCATACGAGCCATCAACGCCATAGAAATGCGATGGATTTTGGAGGTTAGACGTTGGCGTTCCATCTCCAAAATTCCAAAGCCACGAAGTTATTGGACCTGTGGCGGTAGATATATCTGTAAAATGAACCGTGGTGGTGTCTTTACACATTCCGCCAAAACCAGTGAAAGTGAAATCAGGATAGCCGATTATCACGTGAACTGAGTCGGGGGCAGCAACGTTGAGCGAACAATCGTGGACGGTATCAGTCAGAACCACAATGGGCAAATAGACACCTCCTCCGGGATAGTTATGCACTGGGTTTTGTATGCTATCCGTTCCGCCATCGCCAAATAGCCACATATAAGTGTCAGTACTTTGTGTAGAGGAAGTAAAATGCACATTGAGTGGCGCACAGCCAATGTTAGGGGTAAACGTAAACGTACCTGTAGGTCCGAAAATATGAATAAATCCTGATTTGGTGATGGAATCAATACATCCATCGGTGTTGACGACCGTCAACTGCACATTATACAAGCCCGAAGCATTATAAATATGTTGCGGATCTTGAATGCCTGAATGATTGCTACTATTGTTAACCGCCTCCCCAAAGGACCAATACCAGGAAACAACATCCGCCGATGACGTATCCGTGAAATTCACAACTAAGGGCGGACAATTTGCCGTTATAATATTCGAAGTAAAATTGGGTACAGGGCGCGAAATCCGTATCGGTTTGCTTAGCGTGTCGGAGCAACCGTTGGTATCCGTAACAGTGAGCGTAACATATTTTACTATTGTTTGAGGCACATTATAAGTATGTATAGGATTCGGCAGTAAGGATGTACCTGCATCCCCAAAATCCCAATGATAGGAGATACCTCCTCCTGTTGATGAATTTGTAAAACTTACAGGTTCGCCACTGCATACCACTGAATCGAAAGTGAAAGCAGCATTGGGATGCGTTACGGTGATATAGAAATACTTTGTTTTGGTACTGTCGCAACCTTGCGAATCGGTTACTGTGAGCGACACAGTGTACACTCCCGGCAACGTGTAGGTATGGGTAGGATTTTGGACGATAGAAGTTCCATCACCAAAGTTCCACGAATAGCCCGTCAGTGTGGCAGGAGGCACAGCAGTGGATTGACTCGTGAAGTTCACCGTCAGCGGTGCACAGCCTTGTGTGATATTTGCCGTAAATCGGGCAGAAGGAACGGGATAGACCGTGATAAGAAGTGGTTTGGTGATGCTATCGTGGCAACCCAATCCGTCTATTACATTAAGTTTGATAGAAAAAGTTCCGGCACTGTCAAAGACATGATTAATCCCAAAACCTGTTCCAATTGAACCATCACCAAAATTCCAACTCCAGGAAGCAATAGGCGTATTAGCTGTGGTAGTACTCATGAAAGCAATGGTTCCATGTTGGCATATCGTATTGTTACCTTGAAGAAAATCAGGCACAATATGCGAAATCTTAATAAAATCGAACTTTGTCAAAGTATCTATACACCCATTGGGATTGGTAACAATGAGCGTAACCGTGTCGAACGCCTCATTATTATAAATATGTGTAGGGTTTTGCGCATTTGAATGGGGCGTATCATCACCAAAATTCCAATCCCATGTTGTGGCTAAAATAGATTCATCGGTAAATTGTACGGGGAATGGCACGGTGCAACTTTGAATGGGCGTTGCAGAAAACAATGGTTTTGGAGGTTTCACATAGATATAATTTTCCTTCTTCAAGGTATCGGCACAACCATTTTGTGCCACAATGAGCTGCACATCAAAATATCCCGTATCCGTAAACGTATGAGGAGGGTCTTCCAAATCTGAGGTTCCGTTTCCACCAAAATCCCAACTCCATTCATTTGCATAATTATTTGATAAATCTGTGAAATTAACTACAAACTTATGGCAGCCAACGGTATCATCGGCAACAAAATTTGCCACAGGTTTCATCCCAACTCTAACGGTATCGTAATGTATTGTGAAACATCCGGAAGCATCCATGGCATTGAGCGTAACCGAAAAAACTCCGGTATCAGCAAACACGTGTGTTGGATTTGTTACGTTGGTGGTTGGGCTTCCGTCCCCAAAATTCCAGATTCGGTTTATGATGGGGCTAATGCTCGTGGTTACATCTGTAAAATTAACCGTAAGTGGGAAACAGCCATTGTTAGGTGTCATCGAAAATTCCGTAAGCGGAGGACTGATGGTGATATAATTGCTTTGCACCAAGGTTCCTATACAGCCATGATTATCGGTAACGGAGAGCGTAACGGAATAAATTCCATTGGCAGTGTAGGTATGAATAGGATTCTGCGCTAAGGTGTCGTGTCCATCGCCGAAGCTCCAGTTCCATGCCGTTGCTCCGGGCATATTGCATGTGAATGGTACGCTTACGGGCGTGGTGCATGACAGAAACGGAGTAGGCGTCGAGGTGAAGGTTACCGTAGGCAAGGCATAAATGGTTATATAATTTGTTTTCACAACTGTAGCAGAGCATCCGGCGGGATTAGAAGACGTCAGAGTTACGGTGTAAACTCCCGCGGTGGTATAGGTGTGAGTAGGATTTGGAGTAGTTACTACCGGGCTTAAATCACCAAAATTCCAAGTCCACTCATCAGCATTTGGTCCCGAAGTGCTGGTGAATTGAACCAATTGCGGCACACAACCCGAAGTGGGATTCGCATTGAAGTTGGCAACAAATACGTTGGAAGTAACATGAACGGTGTGTATGATGGTATCGGTGCATCCATTGTTGGAAACAATCAACTGAACCGGAAAGTCTCCCGAGGAACCATAAGGATGCGTTGGATTCTGCACTGTTGTGTCGTGTCCATCACCGAAACTCCAAGCAGAAGTGGAAGAAGAAGGGGTGCTTGTGTTGGTAAAAGTGATAGGAATTGGCAGATTGCACGGCACAGGGTCATTAAATGTAAAATTGGCAATGGGTTTGGACGATACGGTGATATAATTCTGCATTACAATAGTTTTTGTGCAGCCATTCGCATCTGTAACGGTCAAAGTAACCGGAAATTGTCCGGGGAAATTGTATAAATGACAGGGGTTTTGCAAAGGGCTTTGTCCTCCATCACCAAAATTCCAAGCATAGGTGGTGATGGCTCCGCTGCCCTGAGTAGATGTGTTGGTGAAACATACGTTCAAGGGAGTGCAGCCTGAGGTTGGAGTTGCTGTGAAGCTGGGATTTGGCAGCGCAAACACCGTGATGTAATTCGGTTTGGAAAATGGAGTGGAACTGCCTGTACCATTGGTTGCAATTAGTGTAACCGGATAAGTACCCGGAGTGTTATATTGGTGCACCGGATTTTGAGCAGTTGATGAAAAACCATCTCCAAAAGTCCAATACCATCCGGTGGGCGAATTGGTGGACAAATCGTGAAACGTTACAATCAGCGTACCGCATCCGCTAGTACCATTTGCTGAAAAATCCGCACCCGGCACCTGAGCATACGTTGTTTTTAGCAGCAATACGAATATTGCTAAGAAGTAGATTTTTTTCAAGAGGTATGTTTTTTTTATTTTTGACAAAAATACAAATTATTGACGTAATAATCATAAAAAAGGTTGCCTTTAACCAAAAATTTATATTTACATATATCATGTTGATAAATTCAAGGCAGCTTTTTTATACTTGTAAAACGTAATTTTCGTTACAAACTTGGGTATTTATAATTAATTTTGCAGAAAAAAAAATTTGAGTTTATTAGAAATCATATTAATCGGCATAGGTTTAGCGATGGATTGCTTTGCTGTGGCGGTGTCGTGGAGTGTCATCAAAAAAGAAATACAGTTTTTTGAGGCATTAAAAATCGGAATCTATTTCGGTTTCTTCCAAGCCATCATGCCCGTTGTGGGGTGGGGGTTGGGGCTTTCGTTCAAAGAATATATTTTGGCTTTCGACCATTGGATTGCCTTTGGCACCCTTGGCATCATCGGATTGAAGATGGTGATAGAGTCGTTCAAAACATCTGACAAAAAAGAAATAAACGTGATGAATTTTTGGCTCATCATCAGTCTATCTATCGCCACAAGCATAGATGCACTCATCGTTGGGGTGAGTTTCGCATTTCTGAACGTCAACATCATCGAAACCGTGAGCATCATCGGCATCATCACACTATTTATGTCAATGGTAGGCTTCCGCATGGGCAAAAGTCTGGGTTCTGTTTTCGGCAGAAGGGCAGAATTGATTGGCGGATTGGTGCTCATCGGCATCGGAACAAAAATATTAATCGAACATCTAACACAGTAGAACTATGGCAAAAATTCGTTTGACAAAAGAATTCAAATTCGAGATGGCTCATGCCCTGTTGGGCTACGACGGACCCTGCAAAAACATCCACGGACATTCGTATTATCTGTATGTTACGGTGATAGGCAATACTATCGCGGATACAAAATCGCCCCATGACGGCATGGTGATGGATTTTGGAGATTTAAAAAAGATTATTTGCAACGAAATCACCGACCGCCTCGACCATGCCTTGGCATTGAATGAAAACACTCCGCCGGAAATCATCCATTCGTTGACCGCTTTCGACAATTTGGTGCTCCTGCCCTATCAACCTACCTGTGAAAATATGTTGATAGATTTTGCGCAGCGGATTCAACAGAAATTACCCCCACATATCAAGCTGTTTCGCCTGAAACTTTGCGAAACGGTTACCTCATCTGCTGAGTGGTTTGCGGAGGATAATACGTAATTCGACAAAAAACTTATAAAACATAGCGGAAGCTTCGGTTGATTTTATCCAACGATGGGTTGATTTTATCCAACGATTGGTTGATTTTACCCATTGATGGGTTGATTTTACCCATTGACGGGTTGATTATGCCCAACGATGGATTGATTTAACCCAACGATGGGTAAATTTTACCAAAAGGTCGGTAGAACGAACCCAAGCACCGATTGTTTCAACCAAACCTTTCGTCGTGTTTAAGAAAGCTCGGGTTGAATCAACGAAACGATGGGCAAATCGCACGAAACGTTGGATTGATTTAACCGGTCATCCGATTGATTTTATCCTCCCTCCGGTTGATTTAATGGAACAATCGGTCATTTTGACCGATTATCCGGTTGATTTAACCCATCAATGCGTCAATTTGACGCATCGTTGGGTTGATTTTATCCAACGTCGGGTTGATTTTATCCGATGATGGGTTGATTTTATCCAACGATGGATTGTTTCAACGCAATTTTTTTAGTAACAAAAAAGTCTGTGTATTAATGTAAAAATCATTTTTTTGCTTTTTCTTTTGAATGTTGTTATTTGCTTGGAAAATATAAAACTAATAAGGCGCATACATTGAATCTCTTCCTCCCTATTTCGTTTTTATCCTTCATTCTTCTATATATCAAACAGTTCAAGCACAACCACAATTGCTTTCAGCTAAAAATACTTCCATTTGAGCTTAAGCCCAAATGATTTGAGCTTATGTCCAAATGATTTGAGCTTATGTCCAATGGTCTGAGCTTATGTCCAAATGATTTGAGCTTATGTCCAAATGATTTGAGCATGTATCCAAATGATTTGCGCATGTGCTCAGATGATTTGAGCTTATGCCCAAATGATTTGAGCCTAAGCTCTGATGATTTGGACTTAAGCCCAAATGGAATCAAAACACATAATTCATATTAATATTTAATCCCAACGAGATCAGGCGTTTTCTGAGTTCTTTTGTCCCAGAGGGATACAACATTGGTTGGAATACAAATTAACTAGCGATTTAAGCCCCATCGCGGCGAAATATTATAAGAATACACAGTGATATTCCACATTGTTTTAAGAATTTTTATCGGACACCAATATTTATTCTATCAAATATAAATGGCTTATACAAAAATAATTTGTAGTTTATTTGACTATAAATCAATGCTTGAAATTATAATTTTGGTGTTTATTAAAACATTAACACCGTGATTTTGAAAAATAGTTTCACCAAAAGCAATTAGTTAGGATATTTCTTCGTAATTTTGCAAAAAAAAACACAAACCTTTTTAAATCTATGAAAAAATTAATTTTCTTTCTCTCGGCTATGTTGTCCTTATATGGACTTTCAGCCCAAAATCAACAAGATGACGGCAAAGTGACGATGATTAAATGTGAGTTCACAGGTGTCTCAAAACCTTTGCGCGACTTGTTTGAAGAAAATCAAACTCCAAGCACCAATTTCATTATACATGAAAATGGCAGTAAAGAATCCAAAGACCGCGAAAAACGCATGCCGCAAACTTTTGTACCAAACAATGAAGTGGACCCTGTAGTTCAAACCGAACCAGGAACCTTTCAAGCCAAAGCATTGGTGAATTGGGCAGGACAAACCGATGGTAGCTGTCCTCCCGACCCATCAGGAGCTGTGGGAACAAATTATTATGTTCAAATGGTGAATGCGACCCCTATCAAAGTGTTCAACAAAACAACTGGTGCTGCTGTAGGAACAGTACGCCAACTTGCCAGTTTATGGAGCTTAAGCACCAACGATGGTGACCCCATTGTTTTGTATGATAAATTTGCCGACAGATGGTTTCTAAGCCAATTCGGATCATCTGGAAATAAAACCTATATCGCTATTTCGACAACAAATGACCCCACAGGAACGTATTACACCTATGCATTCACCAATGCTTCCTTCCCCGATTATCAAAAATTTTCGATTTGGCAAGATGGATATTATATGACATCAAACCAAAGCAATCAAAATGTATATGTTTTTCAACGTTCAGTGATGCTGACCGGTGGCACACCCAAAGCATTCTATAAAACTTTTACACCTTCCGTGGGAACCGGATTCTTTTGCCCATTGCCTGCTGATGCAGATGGACAGTTGCCTGCAGCAGGAACTCCTTGCCCAATTTTCTCTTATGAAGATAGTGGTTGGGGCGGAACACATACCGACGCAATTAATGTGTATAGTTTTACGGTGAATTGGGTACCTTCCACCCCCACGGCAACCGTTGCCTCTCAACATGTGGTGAGTGCAGCTTTCGATGCTTCTTATAATGCGCAATGGAACGACATAACCCAATATAACAGCAGCCAAATGTTAGATGGTATTGGCGGCGTTTTAACTTATAGAGCACCTCATAGAGTTTGGACGGGATATAATTCAGTAGTAATTTGCATGGGCGTGAAAACAGGTGTTGGCACGCAAAGAGGTATCAGATGGTATGAAATGCGCAACACTGGTGGCACTTGGAGTATATATCAACAAGGCACGTATGCTCCTACCGATGGTTTAAATCGTTGGGTAGGCAGTATTGCGATGGATGATAATGGTTCCATCGGAATGGCTTATGCTGTTACAGGAACAGGCGGAACAGGCGGAAATATTTATCCAAGTATTCGTTATACAGGTCGCCGCGCAGTTGATACTCCTTTAGGAACTATGTCGTTTGCAGAAACTACTGCGATTTTAGGTACAGGTGCAATCAACTGTATGTCTTCGAATCGTTTTGGCGATTATTCGCACACATCGCTTGACCCTTCTGATGGTATCACATTTTGGCATACCGGTCAATATGGTTTAAGTGGCGGTTCGGGTGGATATAGCACCAGAATATTCTCTTTCCAAATTCCATTGTATGTAGGTATAGATGATAATCAACCACAAAACACACCCGGCGTTGTTGTTTACAAATCAGGTTTCGACTTGAATGTAAAAGCTAATTATTTACCTTCAAACAACAAAATGTCAGTTGATTTATTCGACATCAATGGTCAGTTGATAAAAAACAAAATTATTGTTCCAACGGCTAATGCTTTCGAAACATCTTTCAATGTTATGGGATTAGCAGCAGGCACCTATTTAGTTAGAGTGGGCGAACCCAACACCGCATTCCAAAAAGTTACCAAAGTAGTAATAGAATAAAGTCTTCCTTTTTTCACCTAAAAACACTCAAACAATTAACTCCTGTTTGAGTGTTTTTTTTTTAAATCTATAAATATGAAATATTCCATAATTGTTTTGTCCGCCGGATTGCTGATGTTTGCAGCTTCGTGCAAATGCAAAGAAAAAACACCACCAACCCAACAGACACAGCAAACGCAACCAATCAAAGAAGTCAAAATGCAAGCACCTGTTGATAACAAAACCCTTGGGAAAGTTTCCTTTCAAAATAAAGCTACAGGCTGTTCTGCCGTTATAATTGTAAAAACTGAAGATGCATCAAAACCGCTAATACTGATTCCAAAAGATGCGTTGCCCACAGAATTCGATAAAGATGGCATCGAAATTTATTTTGATTACCGACTGTTAAAAATGCCAAACCCCAAAGGATGCAATGAAGGTATCCCTGCCGAGTTGACCAATATCTCAAAAAAATAATTCCAAACATATAAAATGATGCATAAAAATATTTGCTTTCGATTTACGACTGTTTTCTTTTTTTTGCTGATATTATTTTTCATCACCACTTCCTGTGGAAAAGAAATTCGTGATTTCTTCAAAGCCATCGAGAAGTATGGCTATCAAACCAAAGAACCTTTAGGCAAAAAAACCATTTTGGTGGACAAACAATTGTTGGGGGGATACGTTTACAACTCTTTGCCCGTTGTCATCACCGAAAAAGATAAGTTCACCTACAAGTTGACCTTCCTTGCCGTTGAACTCGACCACGAAAACGCCGAAGTGGAAGCCCACATCAGTGAGATAAACAATTCCCGCTACCTCAACCTGAACATGGGCGATTCTTATGCTTTCTTGAAAATAAGTTCCATCGTCAACAACGAATTAGGCATCAAACTCCTCAGAAATTCTATTGAACCCTACGGGAAAGACGGTTTAGTAGCCTGGTTGCAGAAACACGGTAACGAAGAAGAGTTCACCCCCGAAAACCAATCGCCAATAGACATCTATTATAGTTTCTCCTTCAGCAAAATCACCGTTGACAAAGCCTATCAAATACAAAGCGAACAATTACACGAGAAAATGGTTGACCTATTCAAATCCTGCAAAGACTTCTTCACCTATGATGCTTTAGAGAAAAGATACCCCAACGAACCCCTGTTGAGCAGTGCCCGCGAAAACATCTTCAACCATTGCTCCACCATAGCATCCTACCAAGCTTTCGCTGATAAATTCCCCAACGATTATCTCGCCGAGAAAGCCAAAGCCCAAATTCAACAACTTAAAATGTTCAAAGCCGACAGCCTAAACTTTTCTGATGTTGCCAAACAGAACACCATCGAAGCCTACGAAGGTTTCATCAGCAATAGTTCTACCGCCTTCTTCAAAGATTCCGCTAACCGCCTTATCACTACTTTGGCAAATGCCATCACAGAAAATGACATCGAATGGCTATGGACAGGCAGCAGCCGGACAGATGCTATCAAACTCATCTTTCAAAAAATTGATTACGCCGACTTGCCCCTAAACTCCGAATGGTACCAGCAACACCTCACCTTTTACTGCCTCAAACTTCAACAAACCAACCTCACCGAAAAAGGATTATCACAACTCGACAAACTCGCCCACCGCAATCCGCCCCAAAACGAACTCCTGAACCTCTACCTCAGCAAAGGCTTCCTGCTGTGGTCGCTCGACAACATAGATTTATCCATCGAAGTCTTCAAATCAAAAATTAACGCCACCTTCATCGGCGAAAAAGCCCCTACATTCCGAAACAAAATCAAATCATGGTACAAAAGTTTCAAAGAAAGCGACATCATCTTCCCTAGAGAAAAAATCGCTTGGAGGAAAATAAAAAAACTTTGACCCTGTATGTGTATAGAATTTACAAACACACCTTTCACATATATGCAGAAAAAGAAAAACCTTATAGGAACCGTGTATTCCACCAACCCCGATTTTGACTACACCTACGACAACCCATCCGAACCCACCACCCTACCTCCCCAACAGCAAGACCTCAGAATCTTTATCGAAAAGAAACATCATGGCGGCAAAACAGCTTCCATCATCAAAGGATTTATAGGAACCCAAGACGACCTCGAAGCCCTCTCCAAACTCCTGAAAACAAAATGCGGCACAGGCGGCTCAGCAAAAGATAACGAAATCATCATCCAAGGTGACATGCGAGACAAAATCCTCGAAATGCTCCTCGCCAAAGGCTACAAAGCCAAAAAAGCAGGTGGATAAAAAAAGGGAAGCCGACTCAACGACTTCCCTTTTTTTTATTTTAAATCGACAACTGATGTCAAAAAATGACCTAATGACAACAAATAATGCGAAGCAAATGACCAATGACAACAAATGACGCGAAGCAAATGACCATTAATGACGCGAAGCAAATGCCTATTTAGGCAAACCAAGCTCTATCAACTTACTAAAACTCTCCTTCTCCGCATTAATTTTATCCTTATTGCCATACACACATATCGCCTTTTGCTCCAACACATCTTTCACCATCTTCGCAAAACCATTGATATCTGCCACCTTCGTAGCTAAAATATCATCGCGGTCTTTCTGCACATCAGCAAACGTACGCTTTGCAAAATAATACGAAACAGCATTATCCCCTTTTTGTTGCGGCGTGGTAGGCATATCTATCCCCGAAATCGTGCCCAATATAAAACGTGTCATCGCATTATCGTCCGCATTAAACTTCGTTAGATAATCAGGTGTAGCATTATAATTGTCTATCGTCGCTTTCAAATTCGGATCCCTATACGAACCAAACGTAAGTATCCCGCTTGGCGAAATCGAAGAATATCCGCCATACGCGCCACCTATCACCCGTATCTGATTCGTCAACCATTCCCGCGACATAATTTGGTTCAACACCCGCATCTTTCCATTCCATGCATAACCCAACTTCTTGAAATCATAACCATCTATCACATATTGCACCTTCGAGGTCGTCAGTATCCCCTCATTCTTTTTCTCCAACGCAAATTTCCACGAATTCAACACAGGTTTGGTCGAAGCCAACTTCTTGCCGAAACCCGTGCTCGAAGTAATAAACTTATCCACATCCGCCTTGCTGCAGGTCGTTGCCAACATCATATTATCCTTAGTAAACAACAAAGCCGCCGTCTTCTTCAAATTTTCCACCACTTCCTGCGAATTCTTATCAAAATCCTTCACCAATTTGCTCACAAACCAAAAATACTCCAACCCGCTTGTCAATTCCGTAAACATACCTTTATTCGTAAAATACGAAGTCAACCGATTCGTCGCAACCCCTCTCCCATCGCGTTTCACCGACGCATCTAACTGCGACTGATGACGCACCAAAATAGACTTCAATCTCGCCGTATCCATATAATTCGTAGTATTCAAAATCTCTGCCGCCAACTCATACATCTTATCCAACGAACTGTTCATCACCTTGGATGTAACCGTAAACTTCGCAATCATCTTACTGTCATCCTGATTTTCCAAATAACTATCCAAATTCGTATAGAATCCTCCCGTATTCGTGTTCAACTCCCGATTCAATTCCCCGTACGTATAATTCTTCGTATCTAAAGACGTCAGCACATTCGTCAACAACGACGCGTAGGGCAACAACTCCGTCGGCAACACATGCAAATCAAAAAACATATCCGTATAAACAATGTTATTCGTAAACTCATCATGAAACAAAACCTTCGTTCCTCCCGCTTGTTTCTCTTCACAACCAAACCATGCCGCTTTCGGATTCACATCACTCAACTTCAGCAACGGAATCGTCGCCAAAGCCTCAGGCGTATCTTCCCTTTTCTGAAACGCTATCAACTCATTCGTTTCCTTCACCAAATTGTCAACTTCCGTTGGTGTCAGTTTCCCTTTATACGCTGCCAACTCCGCAGCTTGCTTCGCATTCTTTTCCTTATCCAAGCCCACTTTCGGCTCCATCGAAATCAGCAACGCATGAGGATTCTCTACAAAATATTTCATCACGATTCCCTCCAAATACTTCCCTTTCAACGCCGCTTTAAACTTCGTCAACGTCTTTTCATATTCCAAATTCAAAAACGGATCATCCGCAAAAAACCATCCCGGCTCTATCTGCTGCATATAACTTATCCCCTTTTGCGCATCATTCCCTTCCCTAAGTTGAAACTCTGTCCGATTCAAAATCCCCTGCACCTCTTTCATATCTATCCCTTTCGCGCAAACTTCCTTCAGCGTACTCATCACCACATCATAGAATTTCTGTTTATCCTCAGGATTCGCATTCTGCACATTTATCGTAATCACATTCTGCTTAAAATTTGAAGTCCCCGCATTCACATCCTTCCCCACGCCTGCCTTCTCCAACGCTAACCTAACCGGTGCATTATCTTGATTAAACAACACATCACAAACAATATCCAACGCCATCCCCAACTCCATATCCGTATTATGTCCTGCCACAAAATCCAACGACAAATACGTCTGTCCCTTCATATCCGCTCCATCCAAAATCGGATAAAACTCCGTAACATTCTTCATTGCCCCAAACGCCTTCTGATCCTCAATCACCGCTCTGTTTCCTGCTTTTGTATATTGCGACAAATATTCGGTGTCCAAAAACTCCAACTCCTTATCCATATCCGCATTTCCATACAGAAAAATATACGAATTCTCAGGCACATAAAACTTCTGATGAAACTTTATAAACTCATCGTACGTCAACGTCGGAATCGCCGTCGGATACCCTCCCGACTCCCATCCATACATACTCTCGGGAAACAAATTCTTATAAATCTGATACGACAACTCCCGCGTTGGACTCGAATATGCACCCTTCATCTCATTATACACCACCCCCTTATACGTAATCGCTGCATCCTTATCCATCGCCTCATAATGCCAACCCTCCTGCTTCAAAATCCTTTTATCCGTATAAATCAGCGGATGAAAAACCGCATCCATATACACATGCATCAAATTAAAATAATCCTTATCGTTCATACTCGCGCATGGATACATCGTAAAATCCTTCGACGTAAACGCATTAATAAACGTCTTCAGCGAACCCTTCATCAACACATCAAACGGGCTTTTCACCGGAAAATTCGTCGAACCGTTCAACACCGAATGCTCCATAATATGCGCCACACCGTTATCCGAATACGGCACCGTCTTAAACGCAATGCCAAACGTCTTGTTCTCGTCCGCCGACGCTATCTTCAGCAGTCGCGCCCCGCTTTTCACATGTTCATAATAATAACAATCCGCGTTCACCTCCTTCACGAATCGTTTCTCAATCAGTCTAAAACCGTGTGTCGTTCCTTGTCCAAATCCCATAATACTTCTCAAGCATAAAATGCTCAGGCTTAAAATTAATACTCGTTTTCTCATTTCTAATTAGTTTTTAAATGCAACATTATTCAAATTCGACAACAATAGTAAACATTTCTCCCGACCCGACAAAATAAAATCTACAATTTCCCACTTTTCACCCACCAACGCCCCCTTTTCAACTACCACTCAAATCCCAAAAATGAAACCTTCTTCCTTTCTTGGCACAGTCATCTGATGACTCCAAGTCATCTGATGACTATCCAACCCTAACCTCTTAATTGATTACTGATAATTGATAACTGATTACTGATAAACCTTCTGCCTTCTTCCTCCACCTTAGTAGAAAGGCTAAACAATCAACCTGCCTTACCTTCTAAACCTTCTTTTTTTATTTCCTCCACCTTAGTAGAAATGCCAAACAAAAACAGAAATCAACCTTATTACCTTCTTTTACAATCAACGTTTTTTTGATAGAATTTAATAAGGTGAGAAGGTTGGGGGTGCTTTATGTCGTTCATTTCTACTAAGGTTTTTTAAATTGAAAAAGGCTTGCCTCGATATGGAGCAAGCCTTTTGTTGTTTGTTGTGCGGTTTAGAAAATCTTATTAAAAGGCACAACCTTTTTTGATATTTCCGACGGAGGCAGAGCCTGCCGCCGAAAGGGGAATTTCATTATCTGTTCCCGAATTTACCGACCAAAAATATTTTAGTCCATAACACAACGTACCGAATACCCATCAACTTTATGCCCAGAATCTCTACCGAAGGAACTGATATCGTTATATAAAACCCTCATATTTGCTTTTAATGGATCAGTAGATGATTCATTAGCTGACCACCAATACCCCATAATTCCAATATAACCATAATATGAACTGCCCCATAAACTACGAGAACCACCAGGTAGTCCGCTAAATCCACTACTATTATCCGCTCCAGCATTAGGACTTGCCCAATGAATTATTCCAGTTTCCTTCATCTTACCACCAACAGGATTGATAGGTCCGCCAAGATAAGTTTCCAATGCAGCCCATTCATTATCACTAGGGATATGCCAACCTATAGGAGCAATTTTACGACTATCATTAACTGAATACCAATTATACAAATGCCCATAAGTAGAAATTGTATCATTATCAGTTGAGTTTAGATAATTACAATATGCACCTGCTGTTAAATTACTCCACTGAGTGGCATCTGTAATGTTTGGAATCAAGTCGCCATTTCTATAGTGAGTTACCTTTAGATTTTCTTTCATCCAAGTTTGACCACCAATTTTAACTGTATTATATATATTGCCATCAAAATCCGTAATCTGAGGCCCAGCTTGGTTTAACCATAAACAGAATTGAACTTCATTGCCATAAGCAGTTCCAATATTATTTGTAGCGTAAGCTCTTACATAATATGTGGTATTTATTGTCAGTCCTGAAATAGAATCAACAAAATTTCCTGCTCCTGTTCCATTAATTTTTTTATTATCAGTAATTGAAGGAGCTGTATGTGTGCTCCAACATAACCCACGTTCAAATATTGATGCCCAACCATCGCTTGTGATATTGCCACCACAAATTATCATTGATTGGGTTCTAATTGTCACAGCAGAAGTAGTCAATATTGGAACCGCAGGATTATCGGGTCCATTATCTTTGCTTTTCTTCTTGCAATTTGTTGTAAGCATTAAAAATGCAGCAACGATTGTTAATACATAAATACAATTTTTCTTTTTCATATTTCTTTTTATTTATTACCCCGCAGTCCCAAACGAAGTGGTTAGTATTAAATAAAAAAAGCGTGGAACTATAACCATATCCGATTCTGAGGCACTGAGATACCTATACACCAAATAAGTTTAGCCCACGCCTTTGGCGTGAGCGTCTTACTTATTATCCTTGGTGTATTGAAATTTCTCAGTTTTCAGAATCCGGAATAAAAGCTAACGCTTTTTCTTAAATTTCTTATGTTGTAAAGAACGAAGCGGAATTTTCCCAAATTTCGCGTTGCAAATATACTACTTTTAAATCACTTTCATAAAAACAATAAAAAATATTTTAACAAACAAAAAAACATAGCTGTCACAAGTCGGAGTGCGACTCCAAGTCGCGCCCCGACTAAAACCCAACTCCGTCATTTTTTTATTCATCAAATGACTCAAAGTCATCAGATGAATTGCAGCCCAGTTACGCGATATTTGCAACTTCCCACCTCTCTATTATAGTCCCGATTTCAGTCGGAGTTTGCAGTCAAAACCTTCTCCAAAAAAAAAATTTTAAAAAAAAATCATTCTATATTCAAAAAATCTTTTAAATTTGCAGAAAAAAAATATCAAGCACTAAT
>CAIWVT010000144.1 GCA_903916135.1 uncultured bacterium | reverse complement strand
GTAAAGTGGTGTTTTGGAATCACCCAGACCTCTAAGAATGGAACTGATGGCATTGAATCCAAACATCAAGATCAATCCATATAATATTATATTGAAATAACTGACGGCATCTGCTATAATAGTCTCAGGCAATTGCATCAATCGGAATATATCTTCGCTAAACAATAGTCCGACAACGGTGATGATAATAGAGGAAAAGAAGAGAAAAATCAATAAACTATCAATAGCCTTTTTGACGTTTTTGAAATCTTTCGCACCAAAATATTGTGAGATGATAATCGTGGAACCCATAGAAACGCCCACCACCAAAGAAATCAATACAAAAATCACCGGAAAGGAAGCCCCCACAGCAGCCAATGCTTCTTTGCCGATGTAATTCCCCACAATGATGCTATCAACGATATTATATAGCTGTTGAAACACATTGCCCAACAACATGGGTAATGCAAATAATAATATTACTTTGCTTTCTTTGCCTACAGTTAAATCTTTCATTCTCTAAATAAGGGTGCAAAGATACGCTTTTGGACGCTCATTGAGCATAAAAAGACAATCTTTTTAACTTAATTTAAGACGTATGTCCTTTTTTCTTTGTAAATTTGCATCCTAATCTTAAAATTAAAGAAAAATGAAAAAAGTTTTATTTATTGTTTTCGCATTTATTGGAGCGTATTCCTATGCTCAAACACCAATCACATTAGGTTTAAGTGATATTGGTGCGCCTATCCGTTCGTATGATCAAAGAGTTGATTCTTTGGTTGATCCCGCAATTGTACCGGGTGCTCCCGCAGCTAATGTTAATTGGAACTTCGCAGCATTACACGCAAATTTAGACTCAAATTCTATTGACCTTGTCAACAATGGTTCTGCGCCATTTGTTTCTTCCTTCCCCGGAACTAATTTCGTGGCTTGGTATAATCATTCTGTAAATTATTATTATTTTGACAGATCCAGTGCCGGTTTAGTGATGCATGGTGTGGTTAGTGATTATCTGGGAACAGGTGATTCTATTAAAATAATTTTCAGCATACCCGACACTACACTTCGTTTGCCGGGTGCTTATGGTGATAATTACATTACATATAATTATGGGAACACTAAATCTAAATGCAATTTTACTTATGACACAATTTTACCTATAATAGGTGCATTTACAGTTATAATTGATACAATCCGCGTGAAACACATGCAAATTAAGACAGTGAAGATGGATGCATGGGGAACGGTAACTACGCCAAAAAGTGTTTTCCCAGCACTGCGTCAAAAGGAGACTGCTATTACAGTTGACTCTCTTTGGGGTAATGTTGCAAATCTTCCAGCACCTTATGCAGGATGGAATTTCTTCACCGTGATTAGCGACACAACAGATACCTACAATTGGTGGATGAATGGTTTAGGAATCCCTGCCATAAAAATGACGATGGTGAAACGAACTCCTATTGTAAATAGAGTGGATTGGGTATATGATGTGTATCTTGGTGTCAACGAAACTGAAGAAACAAATTCAGGTGTATATCCAAATCCAGCAAATGACATTCTAAAGATTACGAATACCGATCTTTACAACGAAATGGTGATCTATAATGCTTTAGGCAGTGAAGTTGCTCGTCAAAACAT
>CAIWVT010000143.1 GCA_903916135.1 uncultured bacterium | reverse complement strand
TGAAAATAAAAAATAAAGAAAAATAATCAAGAGAAATAAAATTTACCAACTTTTGTATTTTATTTCATCAGTATAAAACTTCACCTATGGCAGATTTCGAAAAATATTTTAATGAACTAAAAAAGCATCCTTTATCTGACATTACTGAACATTCCCATAGGAACAATCTTCAGCAATTGATTGAGAGTTTAGCAGGAATTAAAATTAAAATCCTGCATGAGCCCAAACGCGAAGGCAATTTTGGTTCACCTGATTTCAAGATTACAAACACCGAAAGTATTATCGGTTATATAGAAAATAAGAAGATTGAAGAGAACCTTGATAAGACAATTAAAAGCGACCAAATAAAAAAATATCAAGCACTTTCAGACAATATTTTAATTACAAATTATATTGATTGGATTTGGATTAAAGATAGTGAAATACAAAAACGCGAAACACTTTGCTTTCTAACCGATGTAGAAAACAAAAAAGCAAAACTTGATAAGGTAAAAGTTGAAGCGGTAGAGAAACTCATAAAATCATTTCTTTCGCAAGCGCCAAAAGAAATTGCTGATGCAAAAAAGTTAGCAGAAGCATTAGCGATTAGAGCCAAACTATTAAAGGACTTTTTGCTTGATGAACTAAAACGGCAACAGGAAGCAGATACAGACGGCAGATTATTTCAACTCTATGAAACTTTCAGGAGTTTTGTTTTTCACGAACTTACAATAAGTGAATTTGCCGATGCTTTTGCACAAAACCTTGTGTATGGTTTGTTCTTAGCAAAACTGAATGCCGATACTAATATTGTAAATCTTTATAATGCTAAGAAATATATTCCGGCATCATTTGAGCTCATAAGGGAATTAGTAAACTTTCTTGATGAGTTAGACAATGATGAATATCGCGAAACAAGGTGGATAGTTGAGGAAGTTTTAACAATAATGAATAACCTCGATTTGCAGGCAATTCAAAATTCATTGTCTTTTACCAAAAGACGAAAAGACGCAAACAACTTCATCATCAAAGATCCATATGTTTATTTCTATGAGAACTTTTTGGCAGCTTACGATAAAAAACTTCGTCAGGCAAAAGGAGTTTATTATACACCGCCTCCTGTTGTAAATTTTATTGTTCGAGCAATAGACGAAATTCTTATAAACACTTTTAATCTTAAAAATGGACTTGGTGATAAAGACAAAGTAACAGTACTGGATTTTGCTACGGGTACTGGAACCTTTTTAGTGGAAGTTTTGCAACAGATTTTTGAGAAATTGCCAAAAGATTCAGGCAAAAAAGATTTAATTATAAAAGAACACATACTTAAAAATATTTTTGGCTTTGAATATCTGATTGCGCCATATACCATTGCTCATTTAAAACTTTCGCAGTTTTTAAAAGATAACGGTTACGAATTAAAAGCTAAGGAACGCTTGCAAATTTATTTGACAAATACACTTGAACCGATACCAACACAAATAAAAATTCCTTTGCTTCCTGCACTTACAGAAGAAAGCAAAAAAGCACAGGAAGTAAAAGATAAACCAATTCTGGTTATTACTGGTAATCCACCTTATTCAGGTCATTCAAAAAATCCAAGTGAAATTATTTGGTTTACTGAAGAAAAGAAAGGAAACTTTACAAAAAGAATCAAGCATGTCAGAACAACTTGGATAGGTGATAAAATAAATGATTACTTCTTTGTCGATGGGAAACCATTGAAAGAAAAAAATCCAAAATGGTTGCAAGACGATTATGTAAAATTCATTCGTTTTGCACAGGATAAAATGGAAACAGTTGAAGAAGGTGTTGTTGGAATAATTACCAATCAT
>CAIWVT010000142.1 GCA_903916135.1 uncultured bacterium | reverse complement strand
TTGATTGGTTGATTGGTTGATTGGTTGATTGGTTGATTGGTTGATTGGTTGATTGGTTGATTGGTTGATTGGTTGATTGGTTGATTGGTTGATTGGTTGATTATTGCAAAGCCAATAAGGATAAGGAAGACGAAGGTGGAACCTCTGCCTATAGCGGCGTCATTTTATAGTTGCAACCTACAGATTAAAAAGTGCGAAGTTTGCAACTTCGCACAACAAGTATTAGTGATAGGATGATTCGAAGTCATCCTATCACTTGCACCGAGATGGTTCCCGCGCATAACAATTCCATTACCGGTCAACTAAAGCCCTGCAAAAGCAGTACTTTTCGACCTGTTCACTTCTTCGTGAGTCTATAGTATCCTTAGGGCATCATTCGAACGAAAGTCCCGGAATTTATACCCGAACCAGGGATGACAACACCTAACTTATCGGGCCATACGGAAACATACGGAAAAATGAGCTGACTGTTACATTCTACCTGAATCTCATAAAGAAATCCTACAGGGTAGGTGTTGGCATTGTGGGTAGTCTTTCCGGGATCAAGTGTAATGACAAGAGGTCCAGGTGCCGCTGCTGTCTTTGCTCCTAAAATGGGGCATTTGAATACCGTAACTTGCATCACTTGTTGCTTAGTGTCGTTGTTGAGAATAGCCCAGTCTAAACTTCCTGAATTCGCAGGCAATAGAAATGGACCTGTCGTATAACGATACAAATACTTGACGAGCAGCGTACCAAGTACAGCGTTTTCAGGAAGTACTTTTATATCGGTCAAAATCGGCATTCCCGTTTCTGGTTTGTTGTCTTTACTTGTTGTCATAATTTTCACCTTTCTTTTTAAATTTAGGTTTATTAATTGTTGGATTGTTATATTGTTGAATTGTTGGATTGTTATATTGTTGTTGTGTTCACTATCCATAGCATAAAAGGATAAATTGGGCTGAGGTTGGAGCATCAGCCCAACTAAGATATTTCTTTTAATATTTGCCATAATATCCATCATCAACCCAATAATAGTTTAGTCCTAACAAACAATAATCTTTTGAACTGAAGTAATTTATTGTTTTGCCGAGTTGAGTTTCTGTTCGTTCTTGAGTTTTTGAGTCTGTTTCATATAGTCTAATTGTATTTTCTTTTGCCCAATCGCTAAATGTGTAGCAAGATGTCCAAAAATTTCCACACGATGATACGTTAATAGCAGTAAAAACGCCATAGGAGTTAAATGATATATTATATGTGCAATCAAAATCTTCAGCGTTTCCAATATAATAAAGCGTAACACTTACATAGTCAGATGATACATAGACTGTTGTTTTTGAACTATATCTGTCATATAAAGGGTGAGCCCAATTATTTAGAACTTTAGCTCCCCTGTCATAAAAAAATTCTTTTAATAAACTTGTCTGATAACTATTTTGACCAACACAAATTATAGCAATGTGCATCAGGGTGTAAGTAAAAAGAAGTGTAAATAATTTTTTCATTTTTGTTAGAATTTAATTTTTCCTACTCCTTTTTGGGAGGAACTTGCTTTGCCAAAGCGGTTGATTGCTTAAATTATTATTGTGTTTAATTGGTACAGCCTAATAGGATAAATTTGACTGGGGTTGGAACCTCAGTCCAAAACGACTAAGCACAGTTGAAAACCTCACTCACCTTTTTTATAATTAATCATTGCTAATACTTACATTTGCGTACCCGGTTGTTATATGACCAATGCCATAAGCAATACGATTGCCATGGTAATCTTGAATTGCAAAACCAGCAATATCAGAAGACCCATCCTTTAGATTACTTCCGACAAACATAACCCAATAGCGCAAACCTTTAGGGGGTGCTTTAATAATCGTACCTTTATAATGACATCTTCCGGTGATAAAAATTGTGGGATTGTCTTTTCCATACGAATTAATTAAATCAACAGTATCGGAAATAAATTGTCCCTTTAACGAATCGCTTAAATCTACAGTGAGATCTATAGTACCATGGGGATAATCACCGCCCATTATGACCAGCATCTTTTCTTGACTGGATAAACACTTGTGTTTTTGTAGCATTAACACTACTTTTATTTGAAACATGAAATGAAGGTATTGTTATCATAATATTTTATTTTAAAATTTAGTCTTTTCATTTCTTTAGCGTGGTTTCAAAGACATATCCCACTTTATGATCTAATAAAGGGTGTTCACCTAAATTGGACTGAGGTTCCAACCTCAGCCCAACAGAGTCATCTGTTATATTAACTACGCCTATGCATCCGTCGCCTTCTAATGAATACAACGCCTATTATAAGTAGTATCAACACAAAAACAACCATACACCAAATGATGATGCTACATTGGGAGAGGGTTGGGGCAGGGTTTGGATTGGGAGTTGTAGTTTGAATCGCAGCAGTAAGCACATCGAATTTTCCGCCCGGAGCATTTGGATCTAAAATTTCAGCTGCAATGTAAAACCCTGGTATTTGCCCCTGAACATTACTTTGTCCTTTCCAAGCAAGATTCCAGAATCCAGTCTGTGAATTAAATGTTCCTGCTCCAATGGAGGTCCAATTAACTGCTTCCATGCTACCTGCTGATACAAAATCAGACATGCTGACAACATAAAAATTAACATTTGTAATAGTTCCCTGTGTAGTTAGAAGATTATGGGCTGCATCCCATACTCCTACTTGTAATGACACTACAGAGCCTGGTTGATAATTAATGACAACAGACTTTGCATAAGCAGGATAATACATATTATACGAAACCCAACGATTTGAAAGCAAACACGCATTTATGCAAGCTTCTCTGTTATTGGAAGCTAGGTTCCATTGTGGACTATTATAATCATAATTTTGACAGTTCACACAACCAGCAGTACATCCCAAATCAGTACACCATTTATTATTGCATTGAGCTACACATAAATAATAACTCGGCTTATAATTAATAACCTTTGTACTAAAAGCCATATTGCTCTGAAATAAAAAAAAGAACACAGCAATAATCCCAATAAATCTTAATAATTTTCTCATAATTTGTTTTTTTTAGTTTGTTATATTTGAGTTTCTTTTCCTTTTTTCTTTAAAGTGGCTTCAAAGACATTTTCCACTTTATTATCTTCTAATCGTTAGCCATTTTACCCTATCCTTATAATATGCTTTTCACTCCATTTCCCTGCAAATTCAGGATAATGGGTGTTGGTGAAGCGAAACCAGCAATGCAGATCAAAACCTATTAAAGCCGAATCGGCAGTAAACTGAAAGATGGCTTTATAAAATGTCTTACTGTTGGTGCAGTCGTCAACCCCAACACATTTTTCTAAGACTTTGCCCGGTAAATCTGTGGCTTTACGTATGTCGCTCTGCACAAATGCATAAGACATATCCACGGCATTAGTGCCTTCTGCCAAATGGCTTCTTTTGGTTTCGCCGCGTGGTTTGGCTTTAAAATCAATGACGCCGTTGCGACCCGGAACATCATCCACCACAATTTCAAATGGAATTTGACTCTCGGGTTTCGTACGAATAGGTGGAAGTCCTTTTTTACGATCAAAGATCAAACGGTCTTCATTGTTCCATTTGCTGGCGGCAGTGTCGTCTAAAATTTCGGAGATTTTTTTCTTCGTAGCGATGGTGCTCGCATTCAAATTTTTCACTAAAATACTGTCTTTGCGTAGCGGGGCAGCATCGTATTGACTTTTATTATAAAAGTAGGTTCCTACAGTTTCGTCATCGCCTACTAAAGCTTCTAATGCAGAAATTTGTGCAGGAGGAATACCTAATCGGGTTGCACTGTCTTGCATCCAGGGATACGCCCGGAAAAGATAGGTATAATAGCCATTAATTGTGTTTGGATAAGCCATAGTGTTACTTTTTTAAAATGATTAATTTGTTTTTTATTATTAGAAAGATTCTGATTTGTTATTATGTATTTTAATAATTTCGAATGATTGATTTCTGTATAAGCCCGAAAGATATTTGGAGGATATTTCCAATAATATCCACCATAACATTAGATTTAAGCATGATTGCATCAATGTTCTGATGCTACACATCAATGTTCTGATGCTATACATTAATATTCTGATGCTACACATTAATATTCTGATGCTACACATCAATATTCTGATGCTACACATTAATGTTCTGATGCTACACATTAATATTCTGATGCTACACATTAATGTTCTGATGCTCCATTTCAATGTGTAATCGCAGTGCATTATAATGATTATGCAACAAGACAGCTTGTTACATAATTTATCTCCATAAATCAGCCTGCCGAAACCGGAAAAAGATTGATAGGTAGAGATACGGTTTTTCATGGTGCAATCTAATGGATTTTTAAAATGCAAAGATACTACCGTTTTATGGCATAAGGTTACAGATTAATCTGAAAAAACATTCAGATTAATCGGAAATTTCGTTCAGATTAATCTTAAAAAGGTTCAGATTAATCTTAATAACCTATTTAATCTCTATGGATGAGTTTCCTACGGCTTGGGGCAAATTCGTCATTGCGAGCGTAGCGAAGCAATCTAAATCAAACAACCGTATTACCTTATTTCTGCTGCGATATGATAATAAGGTCAAGGTTGTGGTGTCTATCAATTCTAGTAAGGTTACAGGCTGAAAAATAAGGTTTCTTCATTTTTGCGTAACGTCAGATAGTCATTACGGCATTTCACATTTTCTCACGAATTTTTTCCAGCCACCAATGTTAGTTTTATGCTTAATTTATTTTGCTAATTATATCATATTCGCGGCAATAATCAATTATATCGGCAATGCTGGCAAATTCCATTTTTGTCATCATTCTTTTTTTGTGAGAAAATATGGTTTTGGCTGAAAGGTTTAGCTCGGTGGCGATGGCTTTTTGTGATTTTTTGGTAGCCAGTCCAATCATGACACTTAATTCTTGAAAAGTAAGGGCATCATGTGGCTTACTTTTGTCGTTTCCATTGTTTTTTGTGGAGCTATCATACACTCTTTCATCCATAAAATATGGTTTTCCTTTCATCACTACATTAATGGCTAAGATTAAATCATCGTAATCCATATTTTTGTTGAGATATCCTTTCGCTCCAAATTTGCGCGATTGCTGCATAAACTGCAATTCATCATGCTGACTCACCATAATCACTTTTACTTCAGGATGTTCCATTTGCATTTTTTGAAGTGCCTGCATCCCGCTACAGTCTGGAAGTCGGATGTCCAACAGCACCAAATCATATTTAGTTTCCGCTATCGTTTTTAATGCACTTTTAGCGGTGTCCGCTTCGTGTATATCCGCATCAATAAATGTGCGTTTAAGAGCCAATTTAATGCCTTCGCGATGAAAGATGTGGTCGTCGCATATTAATATTTTCATGGTCAATTATTTTATTTTCGGTAATTTTACTTGTAGAATAGTGCCTTTTTTCTGTCGTGCCTTAATATGAAAAGTTCCTCCCATAAGTTCAACTCTATCTCTCATGCCTCTGATACCGATAGAGGTGTGAGCCATTATATCCTTCTCTGTGATGCCTTTCCCATTGTCGGTAACCGTAAACTCAAAACAAGTGTTGTTTTGTTTGAGTTTTATTTCCACTGTATCTGCCTCTGCATGTTGGGCAACATTGTACAGGGCTTGTTTCATTATCCGAAAAATCAACAAGGCAATCGTATAATTCATATCGAGGTTGTTGGAAAGATTGCAGGAAATATAGAGTTTATTTATCAACCCAAAGTCATTTGCAAAACCCTCAATGGCAACTTTAATATCCATTGCGTTGGGAGTTTCGGGCACCAATTCCATAACAGTATTTTTCAGTTTTTCGCTAACTATATCTGTATCTGACATCAAATTATTAACAAATTCGCTCCGTTCTTCTTCATTATGAATGGCTTTAATCGTGCTTATTCTGAATTTAAGCGATGAGATATACGGTAGTATTTCATCATGAATTGTAATTCCAAAATTTTTCCGATCCTGCTCCCTCACTTCAACAATATATTTATTAATGTCCTGAAGCTTTTTATTGATGCGCTTAATTTTTCCTTCTGCAAGTTTTTCACGCGTAATATCCTGATGAATGAACCCATAGCGTTCGGGCATTTTTTTATCATCAAATACGGGAAATCCAACCACTCGTAACCACAATTTCTTATCAGGAAGTTGGGAGTTTCGCTTATGCAAAAGATAATAACAATCCGGAAAATAAACCACTTCTCCTTGTTTAAGACGGTCAAAATAAGGTGTCATCCCTTGTTTTATCAATTGCGCATCTGTGAAAACACTATACGTTTTGCCGGGTTTTTCTTCAAATATCTTTATGAAGGCATCGTTCACAGTTTTACTTTTGCCCTTTTTATCCACAACCTCAAACGACAACGGATTGGTTTCTATGATACGGTTCAATGTCTCCTCTACCAGCGTAATCCTTTTTAACTTTGATTCATAGCTTTTGTGCCATTTAATCATTTTCTCCACCTCTTTTTTGAGCGCGAGATTCTCTTCCAAGAGTTGTTCGTTTGTTTTCTGAACTTCTTCCATGCTGATTGGTTTAACTTGCAAATATAAATGCTTTATTTAAATAAATTACAATTTTTAACTTTTTTTCTTTAGTTAACCCCTTCTTTGAGTGATTTTCTTGCATCCACACTATATTGGATAGCACCGTCCGAAAGTTCAGTCATTATGTCATTGCATAACTGCAAAATTATACCATTGCATAATAACATCATTATATCATTGAATAATTATATCATTGCATAATTATATCATTATATCATTGCATAATTATATCATTGTAAAATTTTTTATGCAAATACCACGAAAGCAGATACAATATGCCCGGTATTGTCATGATTAGATAGGGGTATGTTGTTTGCCAATTCCATCTATAATAAACGAGAACACATAGCATGATACCTGCAATCAAATTGATACCGCCTCCGATAGCTTCCCATTTGAATCCGATGAGCATTCCTGCCAAGCATGTCAACAACACTATCAGAAAAACAATAATTAAAAAACCAAGGTTGGTAAATTTTATGGATGGGGTAACGCTGATATTAAAAAATATCAAAAGAAAGTAGCCCACCAACAGTAAGGATAAAATTCGGGCAGACCAGCGTAGGATGTTCAGTCCCACAGGTGTTTTTTGTACAGAAGCTTTCATGTCATGTAATTTTTATACAAAAGTAAAAATAAATATAAGACTACCAAAAGTCTTTTCACTTTTTTCTATGGAAACCTACAGCTCTTTCCATTGTATTTTTTTTTACGCAGAGCGATGCGTAGCCGACCTTATCTCTTTGTGTAATAAATCATTCTTTTTTGAGACACTCTACTATCGAACTCAATATGAGTCGTCCATCTTCATTGGAAAGTTCCATGTCGGCAGCGCGTTCGGGATGGGGCATCATGCCAAACACATTGCGCTGTTTGTTACAGATGCCTGCAATGTTTTCCAAGCTGCCGTTGGGATTGGCTTCCGCGGTGGTCTGTCCTTGCGCATCGCAATATTTGAAAAGAATTTGGTCGTGCTTCACCAAGTCTTTAATTGTTTTGGCATCGGCATAATAACGTCCTTCGCCATGAGCTATGGGTATCTTCAAAGCGATATGGGGTGTGAGAAACTGTGTGGGGAAGGTCTTTTTCGCTACAGGAGTGATATATACATTTTTGCAAATAAACTTTTGGTTGTCATTGTGCAACAAAGTACCGGGCAACAGCCGCGCTTCGCACAATATCTGAAAGCCATTGCAAATACCCATCAAATAGCCGCCCTTGTTGGCATAGTCAATCACCAACTCCATGATGGGCGAAAAACGAGCAATAGCACCCGAGCGCAAATAGTCACCATAAGAAAAACCACCGGGCAAGAATATAAAATCGCATCCCTGCAAGTCTTTATCTTTATGCCACAAAGCAACAACATCTTGCTTCAAAATCTTTTTTAAAGCATACAAAATATCATGATCGCAGTTGGATCCCGGAAAAATTACAACACCAAATTTCATCTGTTTCGATTTAGAGCCACAAAGATATATCCTTTATCAAGAATAGCACGTATTTTTTACTAAAATATTTATCATTAGTTCCTTTTTGTTGCGTAGAGATGCCTCTAATCACCTCATCTTATGACTCAAAAGCCTGTAATCCGTATTGTCGAATTTGTTCCAGTTCCGCCGCATGAAATACTCCTGCTGTATGCAGATTCCGAAATTCGTCGCTCACCGATTGGTCGAACACAAACAAATCGTCGGTATTGATGGAGACACGAACCCCATGGTCGAATAAAGTTCGGATGGGATGCTGTTCCAATGATTCGGCACGACACAATGCCACATTGCTCGATGGACAGACGTTCAGCAGTATCTTCTGCGCAGCCAACCATTGCATCACTTCTTCGGAATCTGCTGCCGCGATGCCATGCTGAATTTGGCTCAATTGAAGGGTTTCGGCTGTGGTGCGCACCGATTCGGCAGAGCCATATTCGCCCACATGCGCCGTCAACACCAAGCCCATCTGTTGCGCTTTTCTATAGATGGGGACAAAATCGTCCACGCTCCCGTGAAGTTCGTCGCCATAGAGGTCAATGGATTTAAAAAAGCCTGTGTCGAGCAAATTCTCGACTTCGTGCATCAATCTGTTGAAGTTATGCGCACGATCCAT
Organism: uncultured bacterium; assembly: GCA_903916135.1. Classification (GTDB taxonomy): domain Bacteria; phylum Bacteroidota; class Bacteroidia; order Bacteroidales; family CAIWKO01; genus CAIWKO01. The sequence goes on along the minus strand of CAIWVT010000142.1, from coordinate 3,241 downwards.
GCCAAGTTGGGGATAGAAAGCAATCTCGGGAGCACATTCCTTATGGGCTTTTGCAACCATGTCGGTCATCATACTTCCCGGAAGATAATAATAAAAACGAGAATCTATGCTCATCTGCAACACGCGCACGCCATCCACTTTGGCTTGCAGGAAGGAATTTCGAAGAGAGGTCTCAAAGAAATCGGCTTGGGGGATGTAAGGTCCCAAAGTGTGGTTCAGATATTCTTCAAACTCTTTAAATACATGAAATTTGGCAGGAGGCTCTTTCAGGTCTGCACTGTAATGCTGTTCTAACACCTCTCTTCTATATCCCAACATACCATGATTGTGCAAATCGCTTTTGGGGATAGATTGCAACAAGAAGTTATCCGTTTGGGTAAGGGCATCTGTAAGTGTAAGAGTGGTCATGAAATTTTTTCTGCAAAATTACAAAAATAAAACCACCCCTCGCGGGGTGGTAGTCAGTTTATTTTTCATAAAATTGTCGTCTCGTATCCCCTCGAATCTTATCCGAGCATCAGCACAACTGCAAGTACCAAAATCATAAATGCAGCGTAGGCTATCCAGAATACATATTCTTTTGAAGCTGTCATATTAATTGGTTTTTAAAGGTTATTAAAATGATTGGTTGCTGTTACTTATATATAACGTATAAATTAAAAAAATATGAGTAAAAACATGAGCAAATCAGTTAACGGTAAGTTCTTTACAGTTAACGGTAACATATCTGTTGTTATAAATCATTTCCATCAATAAAAAAAACGCTAATTTTGCCGAAACTTTCAAAATGAACCAAGATAAAATCAGAGTACGATTTGCTCCAAGTCCTACGGGACCATTACACATAGGCGGCGTTAGAACAGCCTTGTACAATTATTTATTTGCCAAAAAGCATGGAGGCGATATGCTCCTGCGGATAGAAGATACCGACCAAACCCGTTATGTGGAAGGTGCCGAAAATTATATTATTGAATCCTTGCAATGGTGTGGCATCCATTTTAATGAAGGCGTAGGCATCGGAGGTCCTTTTGCGCCCTATCGTCAGTCGGAACGCAAAGCGATATACAAACAATATGCCCTTGATTTGATTGATAAAGGCTACGCCTATTATGCGTTCGACAGCCCACAAGAATTAGATGCTGCCCGCAAGAGCTATGAAGCTGAAAAGAAAAACTTTCAATACGATCAGCACAACCGTCTCGAGTTCAAAAACTCATTGACCTTGACGGAACCGGAAGTTACAGCCATTATTGAATCAGATGAACCGTATGTGATTCGTATTATGATACCCGAAAATGAAGAGATATTGGTCACCGATTTGATACGCGGCGAAGTGCGCGTCAATTCCACGCAGCTTGATGATAAAGTCATCTTCAAATCGGATGGATTGCCCACCTACCATCTTGCCAACGTGGTGGACGATTATTTGATGAAGATTTCGCACGTCATCCGTGGCGAAGAGTGGTTGCCATCGGCACCTTTGCATGTGTTGTTGTATCGTTATTTAGGTTGGGAACATGCCATGCCTCAGTTTGCTCATCTTCCCTTGTTGTTGAAACCCGATGGCAATGGCAAACTCAGCAAACGCGACGGCGACCGCATGGGCTTCCCCGTATTTCCCTTGCAATGGACCGACCCGCAAACCAAAGAAATCTCCTCAGGCTACAGAGAATCGGGTTACTTGCCCGATGCTTGTATCAATATGTTGGCATTCTTAGGATGGAATCCGGGCACCGAACAAGAGATATTTAGCATGGACGAACTTATTGAAGCATTTTCATTGGAACGTGTGGGCAAAGCAGGCTCGAAGTTCGATCCCGAAAAAGCAAAGTGGTTCAATCATCATTATCTGCAACAAATGTCGGATGCAAGGCTTGCCGAACTGCTTGCTCCCGAATTGACCTTAAAAGTACCGCATCTCGATAATGAGAAACTTTTGACTGTTATTGGCATGGTGAAGCCTCGTATGACGTTTATACATGAGTTTTGGGAACAAGCTTCTTTCTTTTTCGTGGCTCCCGATAGTTATGATGCCAAATCGGTGAAAGACCGTTGGAGACAAGATTCTGCCGAAATTATGAAAAAGGTGGGAGACTTATTGCAAGAGACTGAACCTTTCTATGCCGCTGTTGCGAAACACAATGTGATGAATTTTATAACAGAGGCGCAACTCAACACAGGTCAAGTCATGAATGCCTTGCGTTTGCTAATCGTTGGAGCATCCAAAGGACCTGATTTGTTCGAAATCATGGAACTCATTGGCAAAGAACAAAGCTTGAATCGCATTGAAAAAGGCATTGTGGCTTTGTCGCAAGCCTAAGTCTTCATGATGCCACAGGACGATTGGCTCGGCAGAACGGAATTGCTGTTGGGTAGTGAGAAGCTTGATATACTTCGGAGGTCGCATGTTTTAGTCATCGGTTTGGGTGGCGTTGGCAGTGCGGCAGCCGAGATGCTTTGCCGGGCAGGCGTGGGCAAATTGACCTTAGCCGATGCCGATGTTGTGGAACCTTCCAATCGCAACCGCCAATTGATAGCCCTCATCAGCACACAAGGGCGACGAAAAACAGAGGCATTAGCCCAACGCTTGAGCGACATCAATCCCCAAGTAGAGCTTGAATTGGTGGATGCCTATTTGAAAGAAGATTCGATGATTTCACTGCTCGAAAATCCATATAATTATATCGTAGATGCCATTGACACCTTATCGCCCAAGGCATATATGCTGTTGAACGCTGTTCGTTTGCAACATAAGATCGTGAGTGCGATGGGAGCAGGGGCAAAGCTTGATGTGACAAAAGTGCGCATTGCCGACATCTCGGAAACACATACCTGCACCTTTGCCTTCGACATACGCAAACGTTTGCGAAAGTTGGGTGTTGCTTCAGGATTTAAAGCCGTGTTCTCTGTTGAACATCCACAAAAGAGCGCCGTGGTTCATAACGAAGCCGGCATCAACAAAAAATCTATTGCCGGCACCATTTCCTATATGCCAGTAGTGTTTGGATGCTATTGCGCATCGGTGGTGATTCAGGATTTGATTGAAGATAACAACGCAGGGGAATTCCTATAGATTGGCAAAAGGAAACACAAAGCTTTTAAAAGTTGTTTATAAAGAATAGCAATAAGGTTTGGGGACACTTCGTGCCTTCGTGCCTTCGTGCCTTCGTGCCTTCGTGCCTTCGTGCCTTCGTGCCTTCGTGCCTTCGTGCCTTCGTGCCTTCGTGCCTTCGTGCCTTCG
>CAIWVT010000141.1 GCA_903916135.1 uncultured bacterium | reverse complement strand
TTTCATTTTTCATTTTTCATTTTTCATTCCTCACGAAACAGGCGGCTCATCCCCCTCGCTCAAATCCTTCTCCAACTGAACCTCCAAAACCTTATACTCGCCTGCTGCCAACACCACCGTAATAGTCGCTGTAATATATCCGGGACAACTAACCGTCAAAATATACGTCTCTGGTAACAAACAATCCACATAACTTTCCCCGGTTTCGTCGGTCGTATCGCTAAACTCTACCGAAGCAATCCCACACAACGCTCCCAACACCGGCTCCATCGTATCCTTCGCCAAAACCGTCAAATCAATCGCTCCCGTCGTATTCTCCAACTCATCCGCCGTCAACGTATGCCTGCTCGTCTTCGGAATCTTTCGTGCTTTCTTATATATCGCATAAAAATCAGGCTGCGTATTCATAAAAACCACTGCCAACGGATCCATCTCATTCGACAAAAAACTCCGCATATCCTTCACCTTCACATCCAAATTAACCCGCTGTTGCTCCAACTCCAACCCCGTCAACCTCGGCTGCTGCTCCAACAATTCAAAAGCATCCATATCTGCCAACATTTCCGTAATCTGAAGCTCCTCAATACCATAATCCGGCAACGTCTCCCGCAATGCCCATGCCTTATCATACACCATCTTTCCAAAATCCCAAAACTCCGAATCCCGTATCCCTCTTATATGAGATATGCTCTTTGCCATCAACTCCTCCAAATCCAAATCACCGGTCTCATGAGCATACGACTTCACAACCTGAGCTATCACAAACGATTTCATAGCCGCCGACTCCTTCTTCTTGCCCTTATTTAATGTAATACCGTGCGTCGTAGCAAACAACAACTGCGCAATCAAATTCGCAGCATCCCGCATCGCTTTCAAACTAACATACTTTGCCTTAAACTTAACAACACCATCCACGATAGTCATATTATTAAAACACAATAACAATATCCGGTTCACCATCGTCATAACATTTTCTGTAACATCTTTCATATCTTTTAAATTTTTAGTGTAAATACTCTTTTTAATCAAATTAATAGCCCATCGCCAAAATAATTTTTTTTGCAAATTTACTATAATCTACACACAAAAGTCAAGTTTTTTTCAAATATAATTTAAATAAAAATATATTCATCTAATATTAAACAGATTACAAATCCAAAAAATCATCTTCTATCAAAAATAAATGAATTTTCACCTTCGGTGGATGACTTTTCACCTCCCGTAGATGACTTTTCACCTTCGGTGGATGACTTTTCACCTCTCATAAATAACGATTTATCTCCCGTAGATGACGTCGCACCTCCCGTAGATGACTTTTCACCTTCGGTGAATGACTTTACACCTCCCATAAATAACGATTTATCTCCCATAAATGAATTTTCACCTACCGTAGATAACGATTTATCTTCCGTATATGGATTTTCACCTCCTGTAGATGACGTCGCACCTCCTTCAGATGACGTCGCACCTCCCGTAGATGAATTTTCACCTTCGGTGGATGACTTTTTACCTCCCATAAACACCGACAAACCTATCGTAGATACCAACAAATCTATCGTAAATACCGATAAACCTCTCGTAGATGACTTTTCACCTTCCATAAATGACATTTGCCTTACTTCAAAAATAAAATGCTCAGTGTCTCTTAGTCCTCTTTGTGCCCTTAACCGGATGACATCAGTCTGGCAGGTCAGAGGTTTCTCTCATAAACTATTCGTTCGCAATCAATCGCTCCACAATTTTATTTAATTCTTCATCATGGTCGGTAACATAACGTCTGCCGGCAGCCACCAGCTCTTGAATGTTTTCGGGTTTGGCATTATCCATAGCTGATTTTGCCCCTTCAATGGAAGGTTCCAAACGGAAATAATCCTTTTTATCTTTTTCGCTCAAAGTATCGAACATCTGGGAAAGTTGATAGCTGACGGTTTCGGAATTTCCCGACATTAAAATGTCAATTATAGGCAACATCCAACCCAATGCCCCCCAACCTTTGGCTTCGTCATACGAATAGGGTTTTCCAGTGGCGCCTGTTCCGATAGAAACAATCATCATATCTTTAACTGAAGGCTTATCAGGCTTTTTTGTGTCATTCAGAATTTTGCCGAAGTCGGTTTTGCGGGCTTCCGCGTATGCACACAAAGCAGGATTGTTGGCAAACACACCTCCATCAACCAAATAGAAAGGTGCGCCATAGATGGAACTGATTTTGGCAGTTTCGAAATAGGTGGGTGCTGCTGAAGTGGCTCGGCAAATGTCGCGCACCAAGAAATTATCCACCTCAGTCTTTTTGGCATCCATCGAAGTAAAGAAAACGGCGGAACGTTTTGTGATTTCATATGAAGTAATCAAGCACGGTTTCAGCAATTGACTCAATTTAATATCACCAAAATAGTATTTTAGATTTTTCTCAAGATTCGCCACGGGATATTTTTCGTTGGTGATACCCCACCCCCTGCTAACTTTTTCCCAAAAATGCACATCGAAAATCTCATGTCCTTTTTCCACATAAAGGTCCACTGCTTCTTTAGCGGTAAATTTAGGACGACCATTTTTGTCTGGAGTAAGATATATGCAAGATAAAATACCGCCTGTGCTGGTGCCGGCAATGAAATCAAAATAGTCTGCAAGACGTTTATCTGCGCCTTTTCGTTCGCAAATTTTCGATTCGATGTATTGGAGTATGGTTCCGGGAAGTATGCCTTTGATACCGCCGCCATCAATGGATAGGATTCTGATTTTTTTTGACATGTTTTTTTGGTTTTTAATTAATACTATTGTTTGAACTATATTTCGTTTTTCTCATGATTGCTTTTTTTTACTCAAGCTATTTTTTTCGAGCACAAATGTAATTATTTTTTTCAAAAGCATCAAAAAAAAAAATCACTTCAAAGTATTATAAATAGCCGTTAAACTATGCAAAAAGCCACTTTTCAATGTTTTTTTTTAAATAAATATGTTTTTTTTAAAATAATTTGCCTGCATGTAATTTTATTTGTGTATCTTTGCAAATATTTTAAATACACAATACAATCACAATGAAAAAAGGAACAGTAAAATTCTTCAATGAATTAAAAGGCTTTGGATTTATTAAAGACAATGAATCCGAAAAAGAATACTTCGTACACGCTTCTGGTTTAGTTGACCAGATTAAAGAAGGTGACGAAGTGAGTTTTGAACTCCAAGAAGGAAAAAAAGGATTAAATGCAGTAAATGTTAAACGTACATAACATTACGTATATCTAAAAAAGGTTTTAATCTGAGCCTATCGCAAAGCGATGGGCTTTTTTTATGCCAAAAAAAAAGACCTGACGAATTAAAAATCTGTCAGGTCGTTTTATTTAGTTCTTTCCTATTAAGTGATTAGTGCTTATGTCGAGAATAGGTCTTGGACTTGCTTGGTCTGTCTTGTTCTTCTTTTTCGCTTGCAATTCCGATATTTATTTTACGGTCTCCGAAACGTTTATTTTTCAACAACCTTGAAATTTCTTGTGCATAGCGACTTTCTATTTCGAAAAACGAAAATGTTTTCATCAAATCAATGCGTCCGATACCGATTTTTTTGCCTGAAGTGCTTGAGTTGATCATCTCGATTAAACTGCCCGGATTGAAACCATCCATTTTGCCTGCGTTGATAAACATACGGGTGTAGTCTCCCCCTGAACGTTCCGACCCGCGATCTCTATCATTTCTGTCGCCGCGGTCTCTTCTATCGCCTCTGTCACCTCTGTCACTTCTATCACTTCTACTATCTCTATCGCCTCTATCACGGTCGCCTCTATCTCTATCACCTCTATCACGTTCGCCTCTGCCATCACGTTCGCCTCTATTGCGGTCTCTACGTTTAGAATCACGACGATTTCCATCATCACGGTTGCTGCCATAATCATCAGGAACTTTGATATCACTTGTGCCACGATAATAATCCAAAAACTTATTGAACTGAAGGGAAACAAAACGTTTGATTACCTCTTCTTTTTCGAGCCATTCAAGTTTTTTGAAAATAACAGGCAAATAGGTATCAATTTCCGAATGGTCAATTTCCACTTTTTCCATACGGTCAATCAAGTGAAATAATTGTTTTTCGCATATTTCTCTTCCTTTTGGGATGGCAGCATGTTGGAAGTTCTTCTGAATTTTCTTTTCAATTTGCTTGATAAGATATTTTTCTTTCAGATTAACGATAGCGATAGAAATACCTGTTTTTCCTGCTCTTCCGGTACGTCCGCTGCGATGTGTATATATTTCGGGATCGTCGGGAAGATTGTAATTAATAATATGTGTCAAGTCGGTTACATCCAAACCCCGTGCTGCCACATCTGTTGCCACCAATAAACGGATATTCCGATGGCGAAACTTTTGCATCACCATATCGCGCATAGGTTGAGACAAATCGCCATGCAACGAATCAGCATTATAGCCGTCTTGTATAAGTTTATCAGCAATTTCCTGAGTTTCGATACGCGTGCGGCAAAAAACAATACCATAAATATCTGGATTGAAATCGGCAATACGTTTTAAAACCAAATATTTATCTTTAGCATGAACCGTATAACAAAGATGTTTCACATTTTCGGCTCCTGAATTTCTGTTACCAATAGTAACTTCGCGAGGATTAGTCATGTATTTTCTCGAAATACCAACAATTTCTTGAGGCATGGTTGCCGAAAACAATAAAGTGTTTCTACCTTCAGGAACTTGAGCCAAAATCTCATTTATACTATCGAGAAAACCCATGTTGAGCATTTCGTCTGCTTCATCAAGCACCACGCGCGTTACGTCCGAAAGTTTTGCAGCTTTCCGATCAATCAAATCAATCAAACGCCCGGGGGTTGCAACAATGATTTGAACACCTTTTTTCAGCGCATTTATTTGTGTTTCTATACTTGAACCACCATACACCGGCAGTACTTTCAAATCGTCAATATAGCGTGCATAATCGTTTAAATCGCCTGCTATTTGCAAACAAAGTTCGCGTGTTGGACATAATATTAATGCTCTTGGAAGTTTTGTTCCCGGATGAGCTTCCTGAATTAATGGCAGACCATAAGCTGCCGTTTTACCTGTACCGGTTTGCGCCAGTGCAATTATATCCGATTTTTTGTTAAGCATTAAGGGGATAACTTCTTCTTGAACCGGCATAGGATTTTCAAAGCCAAGTTCTAGTATTGCCCTCTGAATTTGAGGGTTTATACCTAATTCTTCAAATGTTGTCATGTTGTTTGTTACGTTACGTGTTTCTGGGTTTGTATCCCAACAGATTTTATTGGAATGGCGGGAATCTAAACTTCAAATAATAATAAAAAATATTTTTTTGCAAAGATAGTCTATTATTCAATACATGACGTCCAAATTATTGTAATAATGCCAAATCTTCAATAATTGCATCTATTTTTTGTTTGCAAGCACTTTCAGTTTCCTTAAATTTCGAGACATCTTTTAAATGAGCTTTTATCCCAAAATAAAACTTGATTTTAGGTTCTGTACCTGAGGGACGTATGGTGATTTTGCTTCCATCAGCAGTAAAAAACTGTAATACATCGGATTTTGGCAATTCGATGTTAGCAACATTACCATTCACAGTATTGATATTCTTTTGAAGTTTATAATCTTTTATAGCTATAACTATGGAGTTGTTTATTGCTTTTGGTGGATTAATCCTGAAATTATTCATCATTTGTTTGATTTCATCGGCACCGGATTTGCCTTTCTTGGTGATGGAGAGTAAACTTTCATAGTACATGCCAAATTCCTTATAGATTTCCAACAGTAAAGCATATAAAGAAATGCCTTGCTCCTTGGCATAGACTGCAGTTTCAGCAATCATACAACAAGAAATCACAGCGTCTTTATCCCTTACAAAGTCGCCTACCAAATAGCCATAACTTTCTTCGCCTCCCCCAATAAAAGTCTTTTGTCCTTCAAATCTATTGATTATTTCTGCAATGTATTTGAAACCTGTCAACACATCAAAATATTCTACCCCAAATTTATTGGCAATTTCTGCTAACAATTCACTTGTAACAATTGTTTTTACTATATATTCTTTGCCAAGGAGTTTACCCGTTACTTTCCATTGATTGATTAGGTAATAGATAAGTAAGGATGCAGTTTGATTGCCATTGAGTAAAACATACTCTCCTTTATCATCTTTAATAGCAACGCCCACTCTGTCAGCATCAGGATCGGTAGCCAACACCAATTCTGCATTTACCAATTTTGCTTTCTCAATCGCCATCGCTAAAGCTGCCTTTTCTTCAGGATTGGGGGATTTTATTGTTGGAAAATTACCATCGGGAATTGCTTGCTCTTCCACCAAATGGATATTTTCGAAACCATATTGCTTTAAAGCGGTTGGAACGAGCGTGATTCCTGTACCATGCAAAGCAGTATAAACGATACGAATGTCTTTATGTTTATGGATAATTTCAGGGATGAAAGACAGCTTTTTAACTTCAGCAAGATAAGTCGAATCAACTTCTTCACCTATACTTATTATGTTTTCAGGTTTAGCCGAAAAACGAATCATGTCAATAGCTGTAATCTTACGCACCTCAACAATAACGTTATCATCATGAGGAGCAACCAATTGCCCGCCATCTTCCCAATATACTTTATAGCCATTATATTCTTTTGGATTATGAGATGCCGTTATGACAATGCCACTTTGACATCCAAGATGACGTATGGCGAAAGAGAGTTCTGGTGTAGGACGAAGCTCTTCAAACAAAAAGACTTTGCAGTTGTTAGCCGAGAGAATTTCTGCTGAAATTTGAGCAAAATATTTACTATTGTTCCGAGAGTCGTAAGCAATGGCAACTTTAATTTCACTTATGTTGGGAAACATCAGATGCAGATAATTCGCCAAGCCTTGCGTTGCCATACCCACAGTATATTTATTCATGCGATTGCTACCGACCCCCATGATGCCTCGTAAGCCACCTGTACCAAACTCCAAATCAGTATAAAACGATTCAAAAAGTTCTTCAGGATTTTCATCCATCAATTGTTTCACTTGTTGACGGGTCTGTTCATCAAAGTTTTCGCCAAGCCATTGTTGTGCCTTTGCTATAATAGATTTATCAATATTCTCAAGTTCCATATATATAATATTTTCTTACAAAATTAAACTTTTGCAAAAATACACAATCTAAACTTGAAATTTAAACATTATGAAAAAAATTAATAGTAAATTATTAAAGGTAGTTGCTTCATTGCTAACCTTACTCTTTGGATTTTCATCAAACGTGATTGCACAATACGGTGTTCCTCAAAATTATTACAAACTCAAAGGCAATATATGCGACTTTGAAAACACTAAACCTATAGCAGGGATTAAAGTTTCAATAAAAAACACAGAATACACCATAGATGAAGCAGTGACTGACAAACTTGGAAACTTCGAAATAAACACCTTTTATTGGGCATTTGATAAAATACTTTCACTTCAAGCAAAGGATAATAGTTCAGAAAATTACTTGCCAAAAGATACTAATTTTATGTTACAGTATCAAGATTTTTCCATAACAGAACCGCGGGGTTCTTGGGAATATGACAAAACGTGCCGTTACGTAGTGAATTTGAAATTAAAAAAGGAACTACCCATTTTAGATAGAATGCCTGCATTAACCGATTCATCAAAATATGAGTGCGAAAACTCGACTTTGAAAGATACCATTATTATTAATGAGGATGCTGCGCTAACGTCGAACGAAAATATTACGCAAGATTCTTTGGCAATAAAATCCTCAGTAAATACCGAGCAATACCCTCCTAAAGATATCAACTACATTGAAGTGTATCCCAATCCAACGAATACGATTATTCATATTATTATGGATTCAAAAATCAACGAAAAGGCAAGCCTTGCGCTCTATGATAATAATTCCAATAAGGTTCTTGGAAAATCAATTGAGTTATATGTGGGGTTAAATCCATTTGAAATGGATATGCAAACCTATCCTGCAGGAAATTATCTACTGATAATTACGCAACAAGACAGAAGAAGTATCAAAAAGATTATAAAACTATAAATGTTCCTTACGCAGTAAATCGTTGACTGTTTTTACAGGATTGAAGGTGATTATAGGTACTTCAACAAAAATAGTATTCCACTTTGCCATAGCCCCATTCCACAAACCGGGCAATTCTTGAGCTTTTAGAGGTTTCCCATCTTTGGTTTTAAGCGATATAAAACCTGTGGATGTATCCACAAAATCAATGAGGTTGAATTTTCTTCCTTTATAATCTATAAAACAACACACCAAATCAACAGGGTTGAAATGCGTAGCCTTACTCATAACCTTTCGCTGACTCTCATCTTGAACATCTACTTGAGAAGACTCAATAATCTGTAAAGAGAGTTTCCCATTACTATCTCTTACCACAAAAGGACCACCTCCGGGTTCTCCTTCGTTTTTCACCATGCCGCATACACGAATCGGACGATTTAGTAAGGCAAATAATTGTCGAATCTTTTCCGATTTATCGGCGGTAAAAAAATCCTCAGCAAAAGTGCACATCAGCTCGTCTTTGGTAAAAGAAATAATCTGATTTAGGATTTTCTCCGACAGGTCAGGTTTCTCAAGGAGTTTGAGATACTCATAAACGCTGTTTCGAATCGTAAGCAAACATCCTGCAAGCGCCATTTTATATAGATTGGTTTCAGGCTTCAATCTGTCGGGGACTATGTTATCAATGTTCTTGATAAAAACAATATCGGCGACAATATGATTCAGATTATTGATTAAAGCTCCATGACCACCCGGTCTGAAAAGCAATGAGCCATCAGCATTGCGGAAAGGTTCGTTGTTTTCATCAACAGCGATAGTATCAGTGGAGGCATTCTGAATAGAATGTGAGATGCGAAACTTGACCTTAAAGGATTCTTCGTAATGAGTCGAAACTTCCTTTAGCAAAGTTTCAAATTTTCCAATATGTTCCGGTGAAAGAGTGAAATGAATATCCACATTACCACTGCTATCTGTACAATAATTGGCACCTTCCACCAAGTGTTCTTCCACCGCAGTTCTCGGATGTGTTTCGTAGTTATGAAATTTCAACAAGGCTTTTGGTAGAGCTGAGTAATTCAATCCTGGTTCGTAAAGTAAGAAATCGAGTATCGTATTATAATCGTGTTGCTCAAGGCAAGCATGAATGTCTTTTCCTTTTTCTGACATACAAGTCTTCAACTCATTAAAAAAGGCAAAGTGATGAATATTTTTGAAGAAATACCCGACAGAATTAAAATTGGTTTCGTCTTCTACTTGCGCAATTTGTTCATCAGTGGCAGCATATTCGTTTCTGAAGGAAAACAAATGGCTGAACATGCGTGTGGCAGCACCCGATGCAGGAACAAATTTCAGCGTCCTTATATTATTCAGGTTACTATGATAAAAGTCCGCTAACTCTTTCGTTGTTTGGATATCAAACTTCTTCATGCCAAAAATCAAAGTGGCAGGGGCTTCAAGTTTCACGTAAGGAAAACCTTTTTTAAAATTGGCAATCTGCTCTTCAATCATTGCCATTGAAATGCCTTTGTTATTTATTTGCGCTAAATCCTTTTCTGAGTACATAGAAATATTTTTTTTCAAACCTACAACAATTTTCAATATTGACAAAACATTTTTTCGCTTTTCTGCTATTTACTATCATTTTTGTCATGTTTTCTGACGAAATGGCAGAAAATCGCACATTGTCATTAAATTTGCAAAACGCTAACACCATAAAAAAAACACAAATCAAAAGAAAATTATTTCAAGAATTAAAAAATAATTGTGTACTTTTGATGTTTCAATGTATTAAACCATTTACGAATTAAATAGCAAATTATGAATTGTCCGGTGTGCAAAAAATCAATGTTAGTTCTGGAACTACAACAGATAGAGATTGATTACTGTCAGGGATGTGATGGTATATGGCTTGATGCGGGCGAATTGGAGTTGTTGCTTGAGGATACTCAAGCGAAAAAACAACTGCTCGACTCCTTTAGCCTCGACCGCAATAATCCCGAAAAACCCCGTCGTTGTCCCAAGTGCTCAAGAAAGATGCACAAAGTTTGGGTGGGTGAAGGCGACAAAAAAGTGTTGATAGACAAATGCAGAAAAGACCATGGCATCTGGTTCGACGAAGGTGAACTGCACGATGTGGTTGAACTGGGAAGTATTGACAAACATAATAAGGTAATAGAATTGTTGAACGATATGTTCGCATATAAATTAAAAATTAAAAACTAAAAATTAAAAATAAGGAGAAAAAACTATGGGTACAGTAGGAATTGCATTATTGGTTATTTTAGGAGTTATTGTTTTATTGATCTTCATGGTCATCGGCATCTACAACTCCCTGATTACATTACGGAATCAAGTGAAAAACGCATGGGCACAAATAGACGTGCAACTCAAACGTCGTCACGATTTGATTCCCAACTTGATTGAAACCGTGAAAGGTTATATGGGTCACGAACGTCAAACCTTCGAAGCCATCACACAAGCGCGTAGCAATGCTATGAATGCGAAAACAGTTGCAGAAAAAGGACAAGCAGAAGGTGTGTTGAGCGGCATGATGGGCAGACTGCAAGTTGCAGTGGAAGCGTATCCTGAATTGAAAGCCAACCAGAATTTCTTGGCATTGCAAGAAGAGTTGACATCAACGGAAAATAAAATTTCCTATTCGCGTCAATCTTATAACGATCAGGTGTTGTTCTATAACAACAAAAAACAGGTGTTCCCATCTAACATCATTGCAGGTATGTTTAATTTTGCCGACGAAACATTCTTCGAAATACAAGATCAGGCTGAAAAAGAAGTGCCAAAAGTAAGTTTTTCTTAATCCTAAATCCGACACGTTATGTGGGAACTCATTAAAGCCAATCAACGCCGATCGGTGGTGCTTTTCGTGTTGATGGGCATCATCTTGATTGGACTTGGCTTTGTTTTCGGAATGGTTTTCGACCACAAAGGCACGGGCGGAGGTGCCATCGTGGGTATTATTATTGCTTTGTTGGTGTGGTTTATCTTGTCGTTGGTGGCGGTTACTTCGGGCAGTGCCATCATGCTGTCGGCGAGCAATGCCAAAGAGGTTACTCAAGATGTGCATCCGCAGTTGTTCAACGTGGTGGACGAAATGCGCATCGCTGCCGGCATGAGCAAAATGCCCAAGGTGTATATCATCAACACCGACGCTCCCAATGCTTTCGCCACAGGGATGAGTCCCGACAAGGCGGCAGTGGCGGTTACGGCGGGATTGCTGGCACGTTTGAATCGCGACGAATTGCAAGGTGTGATGGCTCACGAAATGTCGCATGTCATCAACCGCGACGTGAAGTTTATGACCATCGCAGGCGTGATGTTAGGCAGCATCGTCATCATCTCTGAGATATTTTTGCGCAGCATGATATTTGGCGGTGGCAATAGAAGCAGCAGCAAAGAGGGCAACGGACAAGCACAAGCCATCATTATGATTATTGCTTTGGTTTTTGCCATCCTCGCCCCCATATTGGCACAATTGCTCTATTTCTCCATCTCGCGTAAGCGCGAATATTTAGCAGATGCCAGTGCGGTACGCCTCACACGCTATCCTGAAGGATTGGCGTCAGCATTAGAAAAGATTTCCAACTCCAACATTGATATGCCCATGGCAAACAAGGTGACAGCACCCATGTATATCTGCAATCCCTTGAAGAAAAAAGGTATGAAGATGGCTGATTTGTCGAGCACACATCCTCCCATCTCCGAACGTATTCGCATTTTGCGTGCTATGGCAGGCGGAGCAGGCTTGGCAAACTATCAAAGTGCCTACAGTCAGGTGAAGGGCGGCACATCCAACATTATTCCCGGCGGACAATTGAAACAAACCGAAGACATCGGTATCCGCATGGGCATCGCCTCCGAAGTAATGGACAACAAAACCACGGCACGTAGTTCCAATGATATTATGATGAAGGTGGATAATTATGCCTTCATCAATTGCGATTGCGGCATGAAACTGAAAGTGCCTTCCAATTATGATGGCGATGAAATTATGTGCCCAAGATGTGGTGCAAGGCATGAGGTGTAGGGGGCGTCATTGATTGTCATTTGTTGTCATTTTATTAAATGGCTTGAGTCTATAAAATAAAATCCTGAAAAAACAGATTTTTCAGGATTTCTGACTTGGTAAATAAATAAATTTTGTAATTTTGTAAAAAATCAAAATCATGTTTAGAAAAATTATTATACCCGAAAGTGTCAATATATCGCTATTGTTGCCCGAAAACTTCATAGGGAAACAGATAGAGGTCATTGCCTTTAAAGTTGACGATGAAAAAATCATTGAAAAGCAAAGTGGTGCAGACAAATATGCATGGGAAAATGCAAAGAATTTTTTTGATGCCCACCGCATAGACCTTACCAACTTTAAATTCAACAGAGAAGAAGCAAATGAACGCTGATATTTTTTTAGACAGCAATATCTGTATTTACCTATTTGCGAATGATGCAAAGAAAGCAGAAATTGCTTATACTCTTATGGATAGAAGTCCTATGATAAGCACTCAGGTCATTGTAGAAGCTACCAATGTGTTTATAAAAAAGCTCAAGTTCCCCAAACAAACGGCTTTTGATTCCGCAATGTTTATTATGAACAGGGCTAAAGTTAATGTAATTACTCCGAACACTTTAAATAATGCTTTTGCTCTCAGTTTGAAAAATAGTTTTTCATTTTTCGATGCTCTCATTCTTGCATCCGCTTTAGAAAGCAATTGCACCATTCTCTATTCCGAAGACCTTCAGCATAATCAGAAAATCACTTTCTTAAAGAAGCATATCACTATTATCAATCCTTTTATTTAAGTATTTTCTCAAAACCACTATCACCTTTAGTCTTTAAGGACAATTGAGATTGGAACCGAGCCAATTATTTTGCCTGATGTGATTTGCAAACTCAGAACACCAAGTATCTATCCCGCAAAAAGCTCTCTGAGAAAGCAATACCAAAAGAATCATCATTA
>CAIWVT010000140.1 GCA_903916135.1 uncultured bacterium | reverse complement strand
CAGAGTAATAACTAAATATGACAGGTGGATTGAATTTTTAAACAATCAAAATCAATTTGAATTGTTTGCCGACCCTGAAAAAACTAATTTCACATTAGGAAAAGATACAAGAGACAGCATAGCTGATGTGTATTACAGCGGAACTATTCAAGGAGAATTAGATGAGCACGCATGGTACATCTATTCGAAAGAAAAAACTACAAAACTTGAAGGCAATTTTGTTTTACTTACCGACCTCTTTAATGTAAATCAGGGAATTGTTTCAGGTGCCGATAAAGTTACAGCAGAAAACATTAAAAAAATACCACCAATAGTTCAACAACAATATGATATAAAAGTAGGCGACCCTATTTTTATTTTTGATGAACAACAAATCGAAACACTAAAACTTACTGAGGAAGAAAAGAAATTCGTAAAACCATTTTATAAAAATTCTTTCATCTACCGTGGTTTCGTTGATTATAGTGAAAAGCAATTTGTTCTTTATGTAAACACGTGTAAACAAGAAAATGAAATTAATACAATAAAAGATTTTTTAAAGAGATACCATGGCATTTTAGATCCAAGAAGAGAAGTATTAAATGAAAGGATTAGATGGTTTGATCTTTGGTGGCAAAGAGAACAGAATATTTTTGAAAGCGAAAAACTTGTTACTTCACGCCGTTCAAAAGAAAATACATTTGCTTATGAAAATAATAAAACGTATCCTCAATCGGATATCACACTTATTACACCGAAAACAGACACAAAAGAAAATCTTAAATATTTGTTGGCTCTGCTTAATTCCGATTATTTGAACTTCTGGTATGGAAAAAACACAAAGATGAAAGGGAATATGCGCGAATATTATTTCACACCTTTATCCAAAGTGCCTATTCGTAAAATTGATTTTAGCAATGAAGATGAATCTGTAATTCATATTCTTCTTGGTGGAATTTATTCAAGTATTCAAACGGAAGATAAAGAATACAAATTTGATGGTAGCACACAAACCTACATCAAACAAAAAGGTCTTATTGATTTTTATATGCATTTAAAAAATGAATTATTTCATTTACGAAAAATTGGTTTTGATTTTGACCCTGAATCAATAATTGAGGATGCTTTCAGAATAAGATATGATATTTTTCTAATAGCAAATTATTTTATTGAAAAAGAAATACAAATTGAGCAAGTGAAAGATGTGATGTTATATTATCCTTCATTGATAAAAGACCCTACATTCTATAGCTTTAATTCAGTAGAAAAGTCAGAAGCAATTTCTATGCTCAAAAAATGTTCTTATTTTATTAAAACAAAAACCAAAGATGTTATCATTAAAGATGTAAAATCGGATAGACTTAATTCATTATTCAATGATTCTGGCGACTTTGGCACCTATGGTTTTGAATGTACATTTGATTTAATAACCAACAATAATGAATTGATTGAAGTGGATTGTAAAACTCCTCAAGATGCTAATTATTTAGTTGATTTGATTAAAAAGTATTTAAAAAAAACAAAGTTGCTATCTTGGGAAACATTGATGACTTTTCCTATAATGAATGATGATGTAGAAAAATTTATTATTGAAAAACAATCATTTATTTTAACATCATTATCTGCTTTGACCGAAAAAGCCAAATTAAGGCTTGATGAAATATTTTTAAACAGAGAAATTGATGCCCTTAGTAAAATAAACAACCTGCACTATATTCAATATTTAATTAACCGTTTTATTGACTTTCTTTATAAAGGGGAATGATCTACCCATTATTTGTAGTTTGTAAACCAAGAACTAACCCTAATAGTCTAAATCCTAAAAACCTGATGCGTGAAAAACATTTTCTTATTTTTAATTGGAAATAATTGATAAGAATTGTTTAGTTTTGTGTTTTAATTAGAAAATTTGCTTTATGACAAAAGAAAATAATATAAGGGTTCATGTACCTAGAATTGAGTACGTAAGAGTACAAAATTATAGAGCACTTAAAAACTTAGAATTAAAAGATATAAAACCATTGACTGTATTTTTAGGTCCCAATGGTAGTGGCAAATCAACCGTGTTTGATGTGTTTGCTTTTTTAAGCGAATGTTTTTCTGTAGGATTACGAAAAGCATGGGATAAAAGAGGTAGGTTTAAGGAGTTAAGAACTAAGGGTTGTGAGGGACCTATATGCTTTGAAATCAAATATAGAGAGACACCAAAGAGTCCCATCATTACGTATGAACTGAAAATAGATGAAAACTCAAAAGGACCTTATGTTGCAAGTGAAAAATTGAAGTGGAAAAGAGGTGCTACAGGGGCGTCATTTGCTTTTTTAGAATTTGCAAATGGAAAAGGCAAAGTAATTAGCGGTGAAAAGCCTGATTTTAATGATGAACGCTTAGACGAATCTTTAGATAGTGCTGAAATGCTTGCCGTTAACACATTAGGTCAATTGTCGAAAAATCCAAGAGTCATTGCTTTAAGAAGATTTATTACGGGTTGGTATCTTTCGTATCTGACAGCAGACCAAACAAGAGGTATTCCTGAAGCAGGCTCACAAGAAAGATTATCTGCCACGGGTGATAACTTGCCCAATGTTATTCAATATCTTAAAGAGCAACATAATGAAACCTTGGATAAAATTTTAAAAACTCTTTCCAATCGTGTTCCAAGGCTTGAAAAAGTCGGAGCTGATATCATGCAGGATGGTAGATTACTATTAACTATCAAAGATTCTACCTTCGACCAACCGATTTTATCAAAGTTTGCTTCTGATGGTACGCTTAAAATGCTTGCCTATCTTGTGGTTCTCAATGATCCTGAGCCTCCTCAATTGATAGGTATTGAAGAGCCTGAAAACCAACTTCATCATCGTTTATTACCTGAGTTATGTGAAGAATGTCGTGCTGCTGCTGAATATTCCCAATTAATGGTTACTACGCATAGTCCCTACTTTGTGAATGGCGTTCGACCCAATGAATTATATATATTGTATAGGGATGAAAATGGTTATACCCAAGCAAAAAAGACCTCAGATATTACAGGAATAAATGAGTTTATAAATGAAGGTGCTCTGCTTGGAAACTTATGGGCAGAAGGACATTTTGATGTCGGTGATCCATTAGTAAATGCTGGAAGCTACAAGTTTAAACAAAAGAAAAGCTAGGGTATGCACTTTGAGTTTTTATTAGAGGAAGAATCCGCTGAGAAAGTACTTGATAATATTTTGCCACAAATTGTTACAGGAGAGCATTCGTATCGCTGTATTCGTTATCAAGGCAAGCAAGATATGCTAAAGAATTTGCCTATAGAACTAAAAGCTTATGCAAAATATATTACATCTGATTATAGAATTGTGGTATTGATTGATAAAGATCGCGATGATTGTCGCGTGTTGAAAAATAGATTAGACAATATGGCTATTGAGGCGGGCTTGATAACAAAGACAAACGCACAGCATAATAATTTTCAGGTAGTAAATAGAATTTCTATTGAAGAAATTGAAGCGTGGTTTTTTGGTGATGCAGATGCCATGAGAAAGGCTTACCCAAGACTTTCTAAAAATTTTGAACGAAAAGAAAAATATCGAAATCCCGATGCAATTACGAATACTTCCGAAGTTTTAGAAGCATTTCTTCAAAGAAATGGTTACTTTAAGACAGGTATCAGAAAAATTGAAGTTGCCAATGATATTTCAAAGTATATGTTACCGCTGAATAATACTTCAAAAAGTTTCCAAGTTTTTTGGCAAGGGATCACAGATTGCTTGCAATCTTGATTATGTTGTTCGTACTTTGCAATCCAAAACAAAACCCAATAGTCTAATAGTCTAAAACCTAAAATCCTAATTTAAAAAACATACTATTATGGAAGAAAAAAACCAAAACCAACTTTCAAAAAGTACAACAATGAATTAAGTAGAAGAATGAAAGAAGTACGCATAGAACAAAATCTCACTTTTAAAGAATTGAGCGAGCGCTCAGGTATAAAAGTGTCGCGCATTAAAGCCATTGAAGAAGGCACCGCAAAAAGATTATTTATTGCTGAGGTATTTCTTATCGGTGCTTCTTATGACATGGAAATGAAAGACTTTTTTAATACGGAACTCTTCAACCAGAAGGTGACTCCTGATAATCCAAATGAGGTGCTATAAAGCATGAATCGGTTTCAAGTTTAAGGTTCGCCATTGGTAATTCATCCATTCGTAACCTGTCCTGTACATGAACCCGTCCCGTACCGAAGGTCGGGAGTCTTGGTGTCTTAGTGCCTTTGTGTCTTAGTGTCTTAGTGTCTTCGTGTCTTTGTGCCGTAATGATTTTTTCTTGGTTGATTTTCCGCGCCTATCTGCGGGACCCTTTTTGTTGAACCACAGAGTAACACAGTGTAAAGAAACAGAGGTACACAGAGGCTTTGAAATCATAATTCAAAAACCTCAAAGCACTTTGTGCCTTGGTCCTGTCCCGTACTGAAGGTCTGGAGTCTTTGTATCTTAATGCCTTAGTGCCTTCGTGTCTTAGTGTCTTAGTGTCTTAGTCCTGTCCCGTACCGAAGGTCGGGAGCCTTAGTGCCTTAGTGTCTTCGTGTTTTCTTGTTTTCGAGCCTTAGTGTTTTCGTCCAGTACACGAACCCGTCGGGAGTGTCGTGGATGGACTATTACTGATATCGTATCGGTATTAAGCAGCAGCTTCAAACACATTATATCATTATATCATTGCATAATTATATCATTTCTAAACACAAATAATAACCCCAACAGCGTCAAATCAAACAGTTTTTTGTAATTTTGCATCTTCTTAAAAAAATACGATGGATTATAATTTTAGTGATGTTGAAAAAAAATGGCGGAAATGGTGGCAAGACCATAACACCTACAAAACGGTTGAAGACCCCTCCAAACCAAAATATTATGTGTTGGATATGTTTCCCTATCCTTCGGGTGCGGGCTTGCATGTGGGGCATCCTTTAGGTTATATTGCTTCGGATATTTTTGCACGTTATAAACGGTTGAAAGGCTTCAATGTATTGCATCCTATGGGCTACGATGCTTATGGGTTGCCCGCCGAACAGTATGCCATACAAACCGGACAACATCCTGCCATCACCACCGAAAAAAACCTCGCACGCTATCGTCAGCAATTGGATTTGTTGGGATTTTCTTTCGATTGGAGTCGCGAAGTGCGCACCTGCGACCCCCACTATTATAAATGGACACAATGGACTTTCATCAAGCTTTTTCATTCGTGGTACAATAAAAAAACAGACAAAGCAGAGCCTATTGAGCAACTGATAGCCAAGTTTCAGGAGAGCGGAAGCTTTGAGGTGGAAGCAGCCACGTCGCTTGCGGAGCCTTTCACGGCTGACTATTGGAACCAACTCGCCGAAGCCCAACAGCAAGAACTCTTGATGCACTTCCGTTTGGTGTATTTGGCAGATACCATCGTCAATTGGTGTCCCGCTTTGGGCACTGTGTTGGCGAATGATGAGGTGAGCGAAGGTTTTTCCGTGCGCGGTGGTCATCCCGTGGTGCGCAAATCTATGAAACAATGGTTGCTGCGCATCACTGCTTATGCCGAACGCTTGCTCAACGGTTTAGATACCCTCGATTGGAGTGAAGCCATCAAAGAAGTGCAACGCAATTGGATAGGGCGTTCGGAAGGCGTCATGCTTAATTTTGAGATAAAGAACTTCGAACACAAACTGCAGGTGTTCACCACACGCCCCGACACCATCTTTGGCGTGAGTTATATGACCTTGGCACCCGAACACGACTTTGTGTTGCAAATCGTAACGCCCGAATGTCGCGACGCCGTGATGCAATATATCACCGATACCAAAAACCGTAGCGAACGTGAACGCATGGCTGATGTGAAGAAAATCAGCGGCACCTTCACAGGGGCTTATGCCATACATCCCTTCAGCGGAAAAGAATTGCCCATTTGGATAGGCGATTATGTGTTGGCAGGCTATGGAACGGGTGCCGTCATGGCAGTGCCCGGTCACGACAGCCGCGACTATGCTTTTGCCAAACATTTTCATTTGGATATTATTGAAGTGGTGAGCGGAGGCGATATTGCTAAAGAGGCTTATGATGCCAAAGAAGGCAAGATGATCAACTCCGAATTTCTCAACGGCATGGAAGTGAAAGAAGCCATTGCGTATGCCATCGGCTGCATGGAAGGTATGGAGATAGGCGAGGGCAAGGTGAATTTCCGCTTACGTGATGCTATTTTCAGCCGTCAGCGCTATTGGGGCGAACCTTTTCCGGTCTATTATAAAGAAGGTATTCCTTACACCCTTGATGAATCGCAACTTCCTTTAGAGTTGCCTGCCGTGGATGCTTATTTGCCCACCGAGCATGGTGAACCCCCTTTGGCACGTGCCCAAAACTGGAAAACCAAAGAAGGATATCCTTTAGAAACCAACACCATGCCCGGCTTTGCCGGTTCAAGTGCCTATTATCTACGCTATATGGACCCGCACAATGAGACAGAATATTTTTCGCGCAAAGCGAATGAGTATTGGCAAAATGTGGATTTATATATAGGTGGAGCAGAACATGCCACAGGGCATTTGATTTATGCCCGTTTTTGGAATAAGTTTCTATTTGATTTGGGATTGACCGTGAAAGATGAACCTTTCCAAAAGATGATAAATCAGGGGATGATACAGGGGGTTAGCGCTTTCATACCTAGATTACTATCAAAATACTCATTTTTTGATCCCTATATTGATAAAAAATACATTCCGAATCTTTATATCTCATATGACTTGGTAAATGACCCCAATTTTGTTCAAATTCAGGAGAAAGTATTAAAAGATATTTCCAAAAAAATACTTATAAAATACCCTCAATCACAGTTTAAGTATAATTCTCATGGGATAGGGTTTACATTAGATTACCTCCATGTTGATGTTTCATTAGTCGATGTAAATAATTTTCTTGATACCGATAAAGTTTCTACACAAATTTATGGTAATGCATATTTTATAAAGAATTCATTAGGGCAGTTTTCATGTAAACGTGAAGTAGAAAAAATGTCGAAATCAAAACTAAATGTAATAACACCTGATTACTTAGTTGATAAATACGGCGCCGACACCCTTCGTCTCTACGAAATGTTTCTTGGTCCTTTAGAGATGCACAAACCCTGGGACACCAACGGCATCGAAGGTGTGTTTCGTTTCATCCGCAAATTGTGGCGTTTGTTTCACGATGCTGATAACAATTTCTGCGTGCGCGATGAAGAACCGACAGCCGACGAATTGCGCGTGATTCACAAAACCATCAAAAAGGTGAAGGAAGATATCGAACGTTTTTCTTTCAACACGGCTGTGAGCACCTTCATGATATGTGTGAACGAACTCACTGAATTAAAATGTAACAAACGTAGCGCATTGCACGATTTGGCTATCATCATATCGCCTTTTGCACCCCACATTGCTGAAGAGTTTTGGAGTATGTTGGGCAATACAGGCAGCATCACCCAAGTGGCGTTTCCTGGGTACGATGAGAAGTATCTCACGCTTAGTTCTCATCAATATCCGGTGTCTTTCAATGGCAAGATGCGCTTCAAACTCGAATTGCCGCTTAGTTTATCCATCCCTGAAATTGAAAAAGCAGTCCTCAGCGCACCCGAATCAGAGAAATGGCTAACTTCTAATCCACCAAAGAAGGTAATCATCATTCAAGGAAAAATTATTAACATCGTTGTCTGATAAATTGACTTTTGAGCTTACTAATTTATTTTTGGAATGGTATTTGCTTTACCCTATCGAAATAAAAATAATTAGACCATGAAAACGCGGATAATCCTTGCAATGTTCATAGTGTTCATTGCAGCACAAACCAAAGCCCAATTGAGAGTCGAACCCAACACTGCCTTTCAACGTGGTGAAATATTGACCTACAAAGTCTATTACGATGCTATGCTAACTGGGCAAGTCAATGCAGGCAATGTCATTTTTGGCATTAAAAACGAAAACAAGCTCATCAACAACCGCAGCACCTTGCACATTGAAGCCATCGGAAAAACCAAGGGTGCGTTCAATTGGTTCTATAAAGTGGTGGATCACTATGACACCTATGTGGATGAAGAAACATTGGCTCCTTGGCTTTTCTTGCGCCGGATAGACGAAGGCGGATATATCATCAATCAGGATGTTACTTTCAATCAAAACAAAAATGTCGCTTATTTTATTGACAACAAAAAGAATAAACAAGCCACTATCACCACACCACCGTATGTGCAAGATTTATTATCAGCTATTTATTATTGCCGCACCTATGACGTCACCAAATTGGGCAACAACGACGAGTTTTTCGTAAAGTTCTTACTCGATGATACTGTTTATTCCACCAAAATCGTTTATGTAGGCAAAGAAACCATCAGCACCAGCTTTGGGAAAGTACGTTGTTTAAAACTGAAACCTCAAGTGCTCACAGGCACCGTTTTCAAAGATCCATATCCTGTAACGCTTTGGGTAACCGACGATAAAAACAAAATTCCTATCCTTGCTGAATCTGCCATCATAGTTGGAAAGGTGAAGCTCGAACTCATCAATTACAGCGGATTGATGAATACTTTTTCGGCATTGATAAAATAGTTCAAATAAATATTTCTTTTTTTGTTTTTGAGATGAAATATTATCTAATTTCGTAAAAATATTTTTCACATGAAAAAGCTCATTCTTCTTTGCCTTTGCAGCATCATATTTCTCCCAAGTTTCTCTCAAAAAATTGAAACGAAACTTGTCCCAATGACGGTGAAAAACACCCTATTAGTCAAAGTGAACGACACCGTGAATCCTCTTTGGGAAAAGGGAAAAGACTTCTACACCGCCACCCTCGTCAAAGGCGAACTCAAAGGTGCCATCCAGATAAAAGAAACCGGAGAGTGGATAGAAACCATTTGGACTATCCCTTTTTCAGCCGTCCCAAACAAAATCAAAGACCATATCCTAAAAACCTATCCCGATTACAAAGTGCTTTCCACCACCATACAATATCGCAGCGATGGCAACTATTATATCTTCGAAATAAAAAAGAAAAAAGATAT
>CAIWVT010000139.1 GCA_903916135.1 uncultured bacterium | reverse complement strand
CTAATTAATTCTTTAAAATTCCTTCATTCAAATTTTCTGCTAAATTACAAAGAATAATAATACCAAAGAAAAAAATAAAAAATAATCTAAAAATCATATTTCTAAAACCTACCTTTTCCTTGCCTGCATAAAGCATTCAGGCAGGTTTAATTTTCTATTATTAATTTAAAATTAAGCCAATTTATATCTGCGCGCAGCCAATTCACATCGACGCGCAGCCAATGCACATCGACGCGCAGCCAATGCACATCGACGCGCAGGCAGTTCACATCGTCGCGCAGGCAATTCACATCGTCGCGCAGCCAATTTACATCGTCACGCAGCCAATTCACATCGCCGCGCAGCCAGTTTAAATAGTTGCGCAGCCTCTCATTTCACGGTGTTTTTAAAGTCATTTCCCAAAAAGAATCAGGCTTCACAAAAGCTAACACCTTATAAAACAACCTATCCAAACTCAATTTTTCTATTTTCTTTCTCTGCATCACTGTGACGCTCTTCCGCACCACTGTGACGCTTCTCCGTATCACTGTGACGCTCTTCCGGATCACTGTGATGCTTCTCCGGATCACTGTGACGCTTCTCCGGATCACTGTGACGCTTCTCTGACTCACTGTGACGCTTCTCCGCATCACTGTGATGCTTCTCTGACTCACTGTGATGCTCTTCCGAATAACTGTGATGCTTCTCCCGCTTACACTGACGTTAAAATTAGTAATTATGAAGTATAAAACACATTAAAACAATCCATTAGTAAAGAATATCATTCCCCGTATTACTATTTTCAAATCATCTATATTCATTAAACCGTAAATTTCGGCGATTCTTTCATGGTATTTCATTCTTAGTGATTCTTTGCGCTCTAAGTGTCTAAGTGGTTTTTTTTTCGTTACACAGAGATAGTAGCGAAATTAGTAATTCGCATATTCGTAACCTGTCCCGTACACGAAGTGTCGGGGTTCGTAGGGGGGCTTCCTTGGAACTTGGATCTTGGTATTTGGAGCTTTAAAATTTAGTATCCTTAAAATCCTCCAACCATTTCCGCGTTTCTTTCGGCTCAAAAGTCTTCAGTTTCGCGATAAGCTCGTTTTCATCCTCACTCACAAAAAAAAGTTCCTTATGTTCGGAGCGAATAAAACGTTCCGCCACAAAATGATCAAGAAGCTCAAACATTTTGTTGTAATAACCATCAATATTAAAAATGCCAATAGGTTTTTTTATGATGCCCAACTGATTTAGGGTAAGCATTTCGAACAATTCGTCTAAGGTTCCATAGCCGCCCGGGAGTATCAAATATCCATCCGAAAGCTTATCAATAAGCATCTTGCGTTCGCTCATAGAATCCACAATATGCGTTTGGCTGATATGCTTATGCGCCACTTCCACATCCACCAAATGCTGCGGGATGACACCAATCACAGTGCCGTTTTCTTCCAACATACTATCAGCCAAAACGCCCATCAAGCCCACATTGCCCGAACCATATATCAAAGAGAAATCGTTCTCCACAAAAAGTTTCCCCAACAGATGGGTTTTGGTTCTATAAATCGCACGATTCCCAACCGCCGAACCGCAAAAGACAGCTATATTTTTCATATACTTAAAATCAGTTTTGCAAAAGTAACATTAATCTCGAGATAATTGATGTACCTTTGCACCATGAAAACAAATCATGAATATAACTTTGCGGAACTAACGAACGGCATTCGTTTGATACACAAGAGCAGCAACACTCAAATTGTGCATTTGGGTTTTTTTATCAATGTGGGCTCCCGCGACGAAACCGAACAGGAACATGGGTTGGCGCATTTCATAGAGCATGTAGTGTTTAAAGGAACCGCCAAACGCAAATCCTATCAAATTTTTAATTGTATCGAAAATGTTGGTGGCGACCTCAACGCTTTTACTACCAAAGAAGATACCTGCATACATGCATCCTTCACCAAGGAATATTTTGAACGAGCCGCCGAACTTATTTCGGATGTGGCGTTCAATTCCATATTTCCTGAGCAGGAATTGGCGAAAGAGAAGGATATAATTGTGGACGAAATTTTCTATTATAAAGATATTCCTGAAGAACTGATTTTTGATGAATTTGAAGAAATGATGTTCGCCGGACATCCTTTGGGGCGCAACATACTTGGCAATCCGTCGAGAATACAGAAGTTTACTAAAAGTGATATTGATAAATTTATCAAGAAAAATTATACGCCCCAAAATATGCTTATCAGTGTGGTAGGGGATATAGAGTTTTCGAAAGTGGTGAAGATTATCAAGAAATATTACGAAAAAGAATTTCTTGAAACAGGCATAGCACATAAACGGAAATCGTTTAAAAACTATAACCCCACGAGCAACATTGTCCCGAAAAAGATTTTTCAAAGCCATTGTGTGATGGGCAATGTGGCATATTCACACTTCAGTAAACATAAAGTAGGACTCACCTTGCTCAACAATCTCTTGGGCGGTTCGGCTTCCAACGCCATTTTGAATATGGCGGTTCGCGAAAAACATGGTTTGACCTATAACATTGAATCAAATTATGCACCCTATTATGATACGGGAATATTCAGTATTTATGTGAGTGCCGACAATGATTCGCTTGAAAAAGCCGTACATATTATCGGCAAAGAACTAAAGAAACTTCGCGACACCAAGATGGGAAGTTTGCAATTGTCGCGAGCAAAGCATCAGTTGATAGGCAATCTTGCCTTGTCTTTCGAATCGAAAATTGCGGAAATGCTATCTTTGGGAAAAACCTGTTTGATTTTTAATCAGGTGGATACCATCGAAGATATAAACAAAAAGATAGAACGGATAACTGCTGAAGAATTGCTGTATATTTCGAATGAAATATTTGATACCAATCGTTTCACCCAATTAATTTATCAATCCAATGAATCTTATCGAACAGAAGATACATGATTATGCTGAAGAAATTTCCTCCACGGAAAATGATATCCTAAAGCAATTAACCCGCGAAACCCATCTCAAAGTGATGAATCCCATCATGCTTTGTGGTTTCTTGCAAGGCAGATTTTTAGCAATGATAAGCAGCATGATGCGAGCAGAAAGCATACTTGAGATTGGAACTTACACAGGCTATTCAGCCATTTGTTTGGCGCAAGGCTTACAAGAGCATGGCACCTTACACACCATTGAAAAAGATCCTGAATTGGAAGAAATCTGCCGCAAGTATTTCAAACTTTCAGGGCTTGAAAACAAAATTCAGTTACACATTGGCGATGCCATGGAAGTGATTCCAAACCTTGATATGCTGTTCGACTTGGTTTATATTGACTGCGACAAAGAAATATATACTGATGTGTATGAACTTGTGTTCGAAAAAGTGAAACCAAGGGGCTACATCATTGCCGACAATGTGTTGTGGCATGGTAAAATATTTGATGAGCATCAGCAAGACGATAAAGAAACCAAAGCCATCGTTGAATTCAATCGCTATGTCAAAAATGACAAAAGGGCAGAAAATTATTTACTGCCCTTTCGTGATGGAATGATGATTATTCAGAAGAAATAGTCTATCGCAGCAAGGTTATAGTACCTTGAAGTTGATATTCTTTTTTATCATATCCGTAGGCATATATTACGTAATAATAAGTTCCATCAGCGCATTTTGCTCCAGCTCTTGTTGTGCCATCCCATATTTCTTTTTTCTCATCTTTATTTGAAAAAGCCGCACCATTAAAATCAAAGATTTTTTTGCCCCAACGATCATAAATATCAATTTTAATTGTCAATATTCCTTCAGATTCTATTTTAAACACATCGTTTACACCATCCCCATTAGGTGTGAAAACATTGGGGATAGACATTTTTGAAGGTTGAATCGCCACAACAGAGACGGTATAGGTGGCAGAGCAACTATCTTGCCCCCACACAGTAAGGGTAACAGCATAAATTCCCATATCAGGATAAACATGAGTTGCACTCTGTGAATTAGTGTCAGTGCCATCGCCAAAATCCCAATGATAAGATACTACACCGATTCCAGGGGTAGTAAAGTCAACCGATAAAGGTACTAATCCTTCTGCCGGATTTGGAGTTGTTGAAAAATCCGCAGATATAATCCCTAATTTATCAACATGAGTTGTTTGAATCATCGTACAATGATATTGGGAATATGTAACAGTTAATGTGTAATCTCCGGTGCATAAGTTTATAATCGAATCTGTAGTTTGACCATTATTCCAATGATATGCAACGGGGGGAGCATTTGCTGTAAAGATAGAATTAACTTTCCCATTGCAACAGAGTTCGCCAACCGGATTCAAAATCAAAGAGTCTCCAATAGGCAAAGTGCCAATAGTTGTTGTTTGAACTAATGGGCAGTGATATTGCGAATACGTGGCTGTTACTGTATAGGTGCCGGGGCACAAACTTGTAGCCGTTGCTGTTGTTTGAACTGGTACACTACTCCATGAATATATCAATGGTGGATCGAATGTTCCGGCAAATGCTGCTGCTGCTTGTCCATTACATGCTCCTGTACAAAATTGATCTGATGGTGTTATGGATAATGTGGCTTGAGGAGGCGTGGTGTTAACTGTAGTGGTTTGAATTAATGGGCAGTTATATTGAGAATATGAAACCGTTACCGTGTATGTTCCGGCACATAAATTTGTAGCAGTTGCCGTGGTTTGAGCGGGCACTGTATTCCATAAATAGGCTACAGGTAAGTCATAAATTCCTGCAATTGTTGCCGTGGCTGTTCCGTTACAAGCACCAAGGCAGAGTTGGTCAGTGGATGCTGCAGATAAGGTGGCTTGAATGGGGGTAGTGGAAACCGTTGCCGATTGTGTTACCGAACAGCTATGCGAAGAATACGTAACCGTTACGGTATAATTTCCCGCACATAAATTACTTGCATTTTGTGTTGTTTGTGCCGGGGTGGTACTCCATAGAAATGAAACCGGAAGCTGATAAGGTCCAATAAGTGTATTAGCAATGCTTCCATTACAGCTATTAAGGCAATATTCATCACTTGGAGTCAACGTTATGGCTAATTGTGGCGGGTTGACAAGAACTACTGTACTTGTACTTGTGCAGCCAATATTATCCGAAACAGTAACGGTATAGGTTCCTGCTGCAAGGCTATCTGTCATGGCTGTTGTATCATTTGTCCCGGACCAAATATAATGATAAGGCACTAAACCAGTAGCTGCTGCAACGGTTGCTGTGCCATCTATATATCCGAAACACGTGACAGAATCCACATTGGAGATAGCAGAAGATAGATTGCTAATACTCACTCTCACACTATCTATTCTTGATTGACCACAGGCATCAGCCGTAGTCACATAATATTCTGTTGGCACTGGTGGATTTACCACTACAGTTGAGGTGGTGTCTGATAAGCCTGTCCAAATATAAGACAAAGGTGCAAAGCCTCCTGCAGCATTGACAGAAAGGGTCGCTGCTGCGCCCGAACAAACATAAAAATCTGGAGGTAAAGCAGCAGTAATAGGCGTATAATCTTTAATTAGTATCGTGATTGTATCCATGGATCCGCAAACCGTATTTTGATAAACTATAAAAACTGTTTCCGTAGGTTCGGGAATACTATCGGAGATTGGAATAATGGTAAATCCTACAGAATCTTGTCCGGGATATATTATCAAACTATCAGGCAAAACAGGGTAATCAACTCCTTCTGTTGCAGTTCCCGAAATTGTGTAATGAATTACAATAGGTGCTGTTGCCGGATGACTAAGTGTAAAATTAATTACTTCATTATTGCAACCTTCCACGGCTACAGTATCTATATTGGAAGTGTAATGCGTGCTAAAATTAATGCCATTAGTCGAAAAACTATTTTCTTCTAAAAATACACCGGAATCATAGGCTTGATCACCGGCATCACCAACAGCTAACTTAATATGATAGTTTTGACAGGGTTGCACAACGCACATAGCTGTATATACATGTGTAAGTCTATCATATTGATAATAAACTCCTGATGTGTTTAACCAAGAGTATGCTGCACCTGCACCACAAACATTATCAATAGTAACATAATTTGTTGGGTTATTCGGCATCAATGCAATATTAATAGCACCTCCTGTAAAAGAACCTGAAATGCCGGGACCACTGATAAAGAAACCAAATACATCATTATAATTCGTGTTACAAAATTCATCGAATTCGTCTGAACCAAATACATATTTAAACTTAATAGTATCTGCAATCGGAACAAAATCAAATTCTAATACGGCTTTATCAAAAACAGTATGAGCAGGGATTAACAATTGTAAATCGGGGTCTGAACCTGTTCCCATCATTGCTCCAAAGCTACCTGATGAGTTTGGTCCGATAGCACCTATAGCATTCCCTGATGCAATTACAACTCCACCTGTGAAACCCAATTGTGTGGTGGCTACACCTGCGGTTTGAAAACTTCCCACCATGTTGGAATTAATCAAGCCGGAACTTCCATTGAAGCTGGCATTACTGACAGTAACCCCTCCTCCAACTAAAACTTGTTGCACCAATTGCAAGGGAGTCATTCCAAGACCTCCGCCTTGTGTTACAGTTAATTGTGCGTTTGATTTTGACACATAAGAAATAAAAATCACTACGCAAATAAATATGATACGTAACTTGTAAAGTTTTTTCATTATTTTTGTTTTTATTAGTTGTATTATTAATGACAATTATTAATCGAAATTGGTTGTATGGGATATAAAAAATATCTACTATCTTGCAATTTTTTTACAAAGATACAAAAATTTAGTTTAAACAGAAGATGAATTTAAAATTACCTGATTTTATTATTGCCTTAGCACCGATGGAAGACATCACCGATAGTTCGTTTCGGAGTATCTGCAAAGCCTTTGGAGCGGATATGCTTGTTTCGGAATTCGTGGCTGCCGATGCCTTGATTCGTAATGTGGAGAAAAGCTTCAACAAAATGCAGTTCAATGAAGCCGAACGACCTTTAGGGATTCAGATATTTGGCAATAATCCTGAATCTATGGCATCCGCAGCCAAATTTGCAACGGAAGCGAAGCCTGATTTTATTGACTTGAACTTTGGCTGTCCTGTAAAGAAAATTGTTGATAAAGGAGGAGGAGCTGCCTTGTTGAAAGATATTCCCAAGATGGTGCAAATTGCCGATGCGGTTGTGAAAAGCACCAACATTCCTATTACAGCAAAAACACGAATAGGATGGGACGAAAAAAATATTGTGATTCAACAGGTGGCAGAACAATTGCAGGATGTGGGTGTGCAATTGCTGACCATACATGGGCGCACAAAATCGCAGATGTATAAAGGAGTTGCCGATTGGACTATGATAGGCGAAGTGAAAAATAATCCCAAGATACATATACCTATTATAGGTAATGGAGATGTGGACTCACATCTGAAAGCTTTAGAAATGAAACTTACCTACGGAGTGGACGGAATCATGATTGGACGGGCTGCCATCGGAAATCCATGGATATTTCGCGATATTAAAGATTTTCTGTTTTCAGAAAAACTTCCGCAGACACCAACGATTGACGAACGTATCGCTATCTGTTTGCAACATCTTTCCAAATCTATCCAAACAAAAGGGGAACGGCTTGCCCTGCTCGAAATGCGAAAACATTACAGTGGTATGTTTCGGGCACTACATGATTTCAAACCTTTTCGAATGAAACTTGTTACCGTGGATACGTATCCGGAAATTTTAGAAACCTTAGAAGAAGTTCGGACGTTTTATGCAACTATTTAGCCGTTCGATTTAATTGGCATTAAACTTCATCATGATTTTGTCGTGCACAATTCCATCGGGCTGAGCAATGGGAATAAGTCTGCCATCGTTGAACAATTCGCTTACATCTTTATTTTGATTGAGCAAAATAGTATTGATGCCTAATTGACGTGCAATAGGTAAGTTTTGTTCCGAATCGTCAATAAAAACCGTTTCATGAGGATTCAGATTATTTTCTTGCAACACCATCTGATAAAATTGCGGATTGGGTTTGCGCAGATGTACTTCATAAGAAAGATAAACTTTGTCAAATAACTCTGAGAGGTTTTTATATCCATAGATGTGCTCAAGTTGCGCTGTGTACAGCTCATTATGGATGCTATTGGTGTTGCTCAACAAAAATATCCGATAATTCGGACGAATCTGTTCTAACAATCGGATGCGTTTTTCAGGGATATCTAAAATGATGGCATTCCATGCATCCACAATTTGTTGTGTGGTGGTATGTTTTGGAAACAAGCGTATCAACACTTCGCAAAAATCTTTCGGACTGATGGAGCCAATATCCAAATCATCAAAAATTTGCGATTGTTTGGTTTTAGAATACAAGGTGTCGAAATTTTTAACGCCAAGCGCTATGAAAGCATTGATGCTTCGCCAAAAGTCTATGTTGATAATCACACCTCCAAAGTCGAAGATAATATTTTTTATGGAATCCTTTGAATACATCTATTTTAATTTTGGTGCAAAATAACAACAAAAGAATAAGCTGTAGAATTATTTTTAGTTAAAAAAATATAATTTTACTATAATGCTATCGCAGGGATTCGATAAAGCTCTTTGTGAGCGTTTAATAACATATTCTTTAAACCCACTCCGAAAAGTCCAAATTTTACCACTAAGACACAAAGACTCTAAGATACACGAAGTATTTAAAAGTTTCTTATTCAGAGTAACAATGCTTTGTGATGCTTTGTGTCCTCGTGTCTTCGTGGTATTTCTTTTCTTTGTGGTTTTCGGAGTAAGCTCTTCTTTGTAGTTCCGTTTTTGTAATACCATTCCTTACTATATTTATATGTCAAATCAAATTGGTATTGTTTTCTTGATTTTTTTTCGATAGCAATCCCACACATTTCAAATCAATTGTGTACTTTTGCACTATGATTGAACAAAAACCTACACATACCTCCTTGTCTGATTTGGGAGAATTCGGACTTATTGACCATCTCACTTCCGGAATCGTACTTAAACATGCCGCATCCATCAAAGGAATTGGAGATGATGCTGCCGTGATTGACGCGGGCGATTCCTACACTTTAATCTCAACCGATTTGTTGAACGAAGGCATACACTTCGACTTGGCGTATGCCCCCCTCAAGCATTTAGGATACAAAGCTGCCGTGGTCAATTTTTCCGACATATATGCCATGAATGGCATTCCGAAGCAAATCACGGTGGGCATTGCCGTCTCCAACCGTTTTTCGTTAGAAGCTTTGGAGGAATTCTATGCAGGAATATGTCTGGCGTGCGAAAAATATCAGGTGGATATCGTGGGTGGCGACACCACTTCGAGCCGCGCGGGTTTGTTTGTTTCCATCACGGTGGTCGGAACGGTGGATAAAAAGGAAGTAGTCTATCGCTCCACGGCTGCCGAACACGATTTGATTTGTGTGAGCGGCGATTTGGGTAGTGCTTATGCAGGCTTATTGCTGTTGGAACGCGAAAAAACTGTCTTCCTTGCTGACCCCAACATGCAACCCGACCTCGAAGGCTACGATTATCCCATTGAGCGACAACTGAAACCCGAAGCGCGACGCGACATCATTGCCCTATTCAAAGAACATGGCATCAAACCAACCGCCATGATTGATATTTCCGATGGCTTGGCTTCTGAATTACTCCATATATGCAAAAGTTCAGGCAAGGGATGCGCTGTGTATGAAGAAAAAATTCCCATTGATATTTCCACCATAACCCTATGCGACTCCATGAACATTGACCCCACAACCGCTGCCATGAATGGCGGGGAGGATTACGAATTGTTGTTCACCATTGCACAACGGGACTATGAAACCATCCGAAAATTTCAGGAGGTGAGCGTGATTGGACATATCATGGATGCTGCAAGCGGCATGAACCTCATCTCGCGCAGCGGACAGGCAATTCCTATCACGGCACAGGGGTGGGATGCGTTGCGGGGAGAAGAAAATTAGGATGTTGCCACAGATTCACTGATTTTGAGAAATTGAATACTACCATTTACAGTCAATATTTTTATCCAAAGGAAGCGGTTTTTTATACACGGACTTTTTTCGGGTGTGAAGTTACACTTCGCATAACTAATATTAGGCAAAAGCCTATAAAGATATTTCCGACGGAGGCAGAGCCTACCGCCGAACGGGAAGAAAATTAGGATGTTTGCCACAGATTCACTGATT
>CAIWVT010000138.1 GCA_903916135.1 uncultured bacterium | reverse complement strand
CGATCTGACAGGATATATGAGATCAATATGAACGGAACGTTCAGCGAAAAAGAAATATTTTCTGTTGATACAACGATAGCGGTTATATCAACTCCTGTAATTGATGAAAACACTGGCGAATTATACTTTTTCTCATCACCCAAATGATGAACTTCCACATCAGGATACTCAAAATTTATCAAAGCGGTCTGCTTTGAATTTTCAATTATGTTTTTACCGAAAGAATTTGAAATAAGCGCAATGTCAATATCCGAATTTGTGTTGGCATTTCCCTTCACATAAGAGCCAAACAGATAAGCTTCTGATAGCGGAATACCGCTATCAATACATGCCTTTATAAAATAACCGGCTATTTGTTTGCCATCTGCTGTTTTATCCATAATATTTGATTTTTCACTTCCAACAATAATTTTTCACAAACATCTGAGGTTACAGTGCTTTCAAGTTTTTGTAAATAATCACCATATCTTCCTGCTGCCTGAAATTGGTTCATCTCTGCATAAAATAGTTTCTGCTCATCCGTCAAATCAACCTTACATTCCA
Organism: uncultured bacterium; assembly: GCA_903916135.1. Taxonomy (GTDB): domain Bacteria; phylum Bacteroidota; class Bacteroidia; order Bacteroidales; family CAIWKO01; genus CAIWKO01. The sequence continues at coordinate 10,844 of CAIWVT010000138.1, read as the reverse complement.
TAAGCAAGCGTAGTAGATTATGAACATAAGGATAGTTTTCACTTCCATTTTTAAAAACCCACAAAGCTTTGCAAAGTTTTTCAAGAGTCAGGTGAGCCCAAAATAAGGTCTGTCCGTAGTAACCTGCCTGAAAAAGAGCCTCAGTGGCTCCAATATCTTCATCTGCCTGTTTGATTAAAAACTGTATGTGTTTCTCATTAGTCATGCTCTACGCTTTTTAACCAGTAATCAATGTAATCTTTTTTTTTTCATCAAACACAAATTTCATAAGCTTAATTCGAGAGTGTAAAAGTAATCATTTTATAAATACAAAAACAAATTTATTCAAAAAAAAATCCTGTCAGTTGTGCGAAGTTTGCAACTTCGCACCGCTCTATTATTGTCAGTTGTGCGAAGTTTGCAACTTCGCACCTTCCTGTTATAGTCTCGACTGCAAAGTCGGGGTTGGGTTTTTTCATCCCCTGTTATAGTCCCGACTGAAAAGTCGGGGTTGGTGTCCTAAATTTTTAATTTTTAATTTTTCATTTTTCATTCAAAACTCAAAATTCTTAAATCAAAAATCTAAAATCAAACAACTCTCATCATCTCAACCTCCAACTCCACCGTCTCCCCTTGTCCAACATGAATAATCATTGTCCTAGTAACATATCCGGCCTTCGAAAACTCCACATGATACGTCCCTTGGGTAAACTGTGCCAACGTAATCAAACCATTAATATCACTAACAGCCTTCTTATTCAATTCCACTATCAGCAACGTAACATGTTCCAAAAATGCTGTAATAGCACCCTGTGGAGGGTTTCCATCCAAACAAGTTGCATGTATCGTATTATGTCTCACTCCTTCTTCTTCTATACCGCAAACCAATTTCAACTCCGCCACCAAATTTGGATTCGTCAATTCATACTCGCCAAATATTAAATCATAGATACTGTCTGCTGCCGTTTGTGCTTTCTTAAATGATAGCTCATAAGCCTCCGTACTTTGTGCTTTTCTAGTTTGTATCGCGCCACGTGGTGCAAGTTTATCATCATCGTATGCTTTAATCGCATCCGTCATGGCAGTCTTATCTGCTAATTTTATATTCGTAAATATCAGTGGATTATCCACCAACACCTTTTCGATATTCTTAGCACGAATCACCGCATCCAACTTCTCTGCCGACAATATATACGTCTTTTCATAATCAATTTTAGCATACAAATCCCAACGTTGAGCTCTACGGGCTTTTGCCAAACCTTTGTGAGCCTTAGCTATAACCGTCCTCGCCATCATCAGCTTCTTTGCCTTCGTCGCTGTCGTAACGCCACTTGTAGTAGTTTCCTGTATGCCTTTTTCACCTGCTATTTCTGCCGTAGCATCTTCCAAATCACTCACCTCATCCGCCAAATCCGGTATATCTGTTGATATAAACGCATAAGTCACAATAAACTGCAATAAAGCATAAAAGCTTTCTAATTTCCAAGTCAAATAATGTTTCATAATTCAGATTTTTTTTAATTAATTTTTTTTTTGTTACAAAGGTTCTGTGCCTGTTTTCACGTAAAATAAACTTGTTTACGCGGATGCAAAGATAAACCATTATTTTTAAAAAACAAGAAAAAATCGCACTATTTTCAACAACATTTATTATCGTACTGAATAATAAACATATACAACTAATATTTTTTTCTATTGTGTTCTAATGTGCCCCTCCCTGACTGAAAAGACAGGTGCGTTTCTTTCAGCCTTCCTATTAATACCATTACATACTATGTTTTAGTCCAAACTCAATTGGTATTATGCCGATAGAGTAGCTGTTATAGTTCAATTTTCCTGTCCCGTACACATTGTGTCGGGGTTGGACTATTACAGATACCGTATCGGTATAATAATTCTATTGTGTTCTAATGTGACTATTGTGGTAAAAATAAACCTCTTCAACCAGACATCCTTCTCCATACAACATCATCCATTCCCTTACCTTCAGAAGAAAAAAAATCTCATTCACTATGAAACATTTGCTCCTCACCATGTATAATTTGTCATTCACTAAGATAAATTAACAATTCACCACGCCTTTTTAACAATGCACTACGATTTTTTAACAATACACCACGATTTTTTAACAATTCATCTCGACAAATCTCTTATGCACCACGATAAATTAACAATTCACCTCGCAAATTTCTCATGCACCTCGATATCTTTGTAATGCACCTCGATATCTTTGTAATGCACCTCAATTTTTTTGTCATGCACCTCGATTCTTTTGTCATGCACCTCAATTTTTTTGTCATGCATTTCGATTTTTTTGTCATGCACCACGATTTTTTAACAATTCATGCTTAACGAAATATTAAGTATAAAAATATTTTACCATTAAATATGAATCACTTACAAAATGTCCGAAATAAATAATATGTTAATCGTGTAATTTCAAGCAAAAATAATCAAATCTTATCACCCCTTAATGTCCATCCCCTACCACACCGGTCCGGTACACCTTAATGTTGGCAAATCACAAATCTCCGTTGTTTTTATCTTATACCATTACGTGCTATATTTTACACCATTATTTTCTATGTTTAATCCAAACACCGTTTAGTATAATGCCGATAGAGTAGCTGTTATAGTTCAATTTTCCTGTCCCGTACACATTGTGGCGGGGTTGGACTATTACAGATACCGTATCGGTATTAATCCCAATTCCGTTAGGCATCATGGCATGAATTAAACGAAACAGAAGCAGTTTTCCTATAGCAGATTTCGCTGTCTTTTATAAAATAGTATCAAAAAATTATCCTTAGAGGTCAATTAATCAGAATTTGATAAACTTTCAACTAAGCGAATCAATATCCCGCCTATCCTTTTTCGTCGGGCGTCCGGTGCCTCTTGGTCTATAAATAAATGCTACTGCCCTCGCTATCTCTACTTTTTCATATTCAGAAGAAGGGGTGAGGTCTTCCATATAAAGCGGGGCAAGCTTTGCCGACACCCGATTGTGAAGCAAAGCAAGTGACTTTATAGTTTTGGTGATTTGTTGCTGTTGTATGGTGATGGTTTCGTTCAATTTCACTTCGCGCGAAGCCTTCACAGGGTTTCCGTTAATCTTCACTTTTCCCAAGCGGCAAGCTTCCGCAGCCAACGTGCGTGTTTTAAAAACCCGAACAGCCCAAAGCCATTTGTCCATGCGAACACTTTGTTCCTCCATGCGATTATTTTTCGCGGAAATATATTTCGATGGGCACCCCGCGCAAATCGAAATGCTCGCGGAGTTTGTTTTCAAGGAACCTTTTGTAGGGATCTTTCACATACTGACTATGGCTACAGAAAAAAGCAAACACAGGATAATGCAGCGGCAATTGCTGCACATATTTTATTTTAGGATATTTACTTTTGACTGATGGTGGCGGGTTAATAGAAATAATAGGCAGCATTAAATCGTTGAGCTTTGACGTTTGGATTTTTTGCGTACGATTTTTATACACACTGATAGCCATCTCAAGGGTTTTGTGGATGCGTTGTTTGGTCAATGCCGAAGCAAAAACGATGGGAACATCCGTAAAGGGCGAAATCTTTCGTTTGATGTCTTCTTCAAATTTCAAATGCGTGTTTACGCTTTTCTCCACCAAATCCCATTTGTTTACCACGATGACGATACCTTTATGGTTCTTGGCGATGATGCTGAAAATATGAATATCTTGAGCGCCTATGCCTCTTTCGGCATCTATCATCAACAAACATACATCGCTGCTTTCGATAGAGCGAATGGCTCGCAGTGTAGAATAAAATTCAATATCTTCTGTCACTTTTTGCTTTTTACGCAAACCGGCAGTATCCACCAACAGCATATCAAAACCAAAACCATTGAATCGTGTGTAAATGCTATCGCGCGTAGTTCCGGCAATGGGAGTAACAATATTACGCTCCGTACCTAACAGAACGTTTATCATAGATGATTTTCCTGCATTCGGTCTGCCCACAACAGCAATTTTTGGAAGGTTGAGCGTATCTTCAGGCTCGGAGGTTTTAAAATGTTTCACCAATTCGTCTAAAAAATCACCTGTGCCCGCTCCGTTGATAGAAGAAATGGAATACATCTTCTCAAATCCAAGACCATAAAATTCGGCAGCTTCAGCAATACGTGCATTGGTATCCACTTTGTTCACTGCCAAGAAAACAGGCTTCTTCACTTTGCGCAACATAAGCCCGATTTCCTGATCCAAAGGCGTTAAACCTTCCACCACATCGAGCATAAACACGATGGCATCGGCTTCTTCCATAGCTAAAGTAACTTGTTTGTGGATTTCTTCTTCAAAAATATCGTCCGAACCAACCACCAAGCCGCCCGTATCTATTACCGAAAACGAAATTCCGTTCCAATCTGATTTGCCGTAATGCCTATCGCGAGTCACGCCGCTCGTAGGGTCAACAATGGCATCGCGTTCGCCCGTCAGACGATTAAAAAGGGTTGACTTGCCTACATTGGGTCTTCCGACTATTGCTAATATATTTGACATGATAGATTTGTGATTTTAGATTTATGATTTGTGATTTGTAATTTGTCTTTACCCTTTACCTTTTACTTTTTACCCTTTTACCTTTTACCCGATATCTTTTACCCGATACCTTTTACCCGATACCTTTTACCCGATACCTTTTACCTTTCAACTTTCAACTTTCAACTTCTATAGTTCGTAACCAAAGCGTTGCAACATCATATCGTTGTCGCGCCAGTTTTCGTTCACCTTTACGGTGAGATCTAAGAAGACATGTTTCCCCACGAAGTCTTCGATGTCCAAACGTGCTTCGGTGCCTAAGCGTTTAATGCCTGCGCCTTTATGACCAAGGATAATCGCCTTTTGCGTCTCGCGAATCACAAAAAGTGTGGCAGCAATTCGGATGATGGTTTCATCATCTTTATAAGAATCAATAACGATTTCGACACTATAAGGAACTTCTTTGGAATAGTACAACAGGATTTTCTCACGGATGATTTCAGCAATAAAAAAACGCATGGGTTTGTCGGTCAGTTCGTCTTTGGAATAATAAGGAGGCGACTCAGGCAGATGTTGCATGATTGCATCAAACACGGCATTCATATTAAACTTCTTCAAAGCAGAAACGTGTATCACTTGTGCTTTGTTGAATAACGGCAGCCAGGTGCGTTCACTTTCTTCTGCCACAGCAGGAATCACCGCATCAATTTTGTTGATTAACAATAAAACGGGAATCTCCGATGTGTTGATTTGCTGTATGATTGTAGATTCCTCGTTGGGTTTTTCGCCTGCTTCCACCACATATAACAACACATCGGCATCTTGCAGGGCATTGCCAACTTGCTTCATCATGGCTTCGTGAAGTTTATAATGTGGTTTTAGGATTCCGGGTGTGTCGGAATACACTATTTGGAAATCTTCCCCATTGATGATTCCCATGATGCGATGGCGTGTGGTTTGTGCTTTGCGGGTGATAATCGAAAGTTTTTCACCCACCAATGCGTTCATTAATGTGGATTTACCAACGTTCGGACTGCCGATGATGTTTACAAAGCCTGCTTTATGTGTCATGTGTGATTTTGAAAATAAAATGCAAAGGTAGTGATTCTTTGCGAAGTGAGCTTCAATTTATTAAATGATTATATTGAATTGGATGAAATTAGGTTTTATTTATGCGTTTTTTTGTACAGAAAAAACGTACTATTAAATAAAAAAATAAAAAAAAACATTGCTATGAACAAAATTTGTTGTACATTTGCAAACTCACAACATAGTGCGGGGTGGAGCAGTGGTAGCTCGTCGGGCTCATAACCCGAAGGTCCTAGGTTCGAGTCCTAGCCCCGCTACCTACAAAGGCTTGTAATACTGATATTACAAGCCTTTTTGATTTCTTGGGGGTGCGTTTGGTGGACGGTTATTGAATAATGAATCAATTTCGTCTTTTTCGTTTTTAATGAAAGGGTGTATATAGTTGATTGTAGTAAGTCATGAAATTATTCTAAACGGGAGTTCTACAAATTGCTTTTTCATCGTTGGACTTCGATTTTAAAATGCTCATTTACTTGAGTAAACTGCGCTTTTAAAATCTTGTCCGCCTCGAAAAATCTAATTTTTAGAACCCCTCTAAAGCAAATCATTTTAACATTTTGGATGGGAACAAATCATGCAATTTATAAAATACCTACATCCTTTCCATATACCAATTAAGTTCCTTTTCCATTTTTTTGTAACGGAAGATGGTGGTGATAATTTTTTGTAGGCGGAGGAAGGCTGTTTCGCTTTTCACCACATAATCGAAGGCGCGGTGGTGCATGCAGTTGATGGCGACATCAATTTTGTCTTGTCCGGAGAGCATCACAACGGGAATGTCGGGATTGTAGGCTTTTATCTTGTCGAGGGTTTCGATACCGTTCATGGCGGTTTTGTCTATGCCATCAAGGCAATAATCGAGGATAATCACATCGGGATACTGCGACAGAGCTTGCATGCACAACTCACCCGTCGCAAAGGTTTGGATGGAGAAATCTGCATGTTGCAGAAATTCTATCTCTAATAATTTTAAGTACACAGCATCATCATCAACTAAAAATAGCTTAATCTTTTCCTTATTCATCACTCTTGTTTTTTATAATGTTATATTCCTCCTCTAATTCTTCACACGCTTGAACACAAATGTTTTCGAGCTGAGAGACCAAATCGTTGATGCCATCGGTTTGCATGCGGGTGCTTGCATATTCCTGAACCTTTTTTGCCATATTCTCAAAATCTACACCTATACCCATTATGGAAAAGGAAGGGATGATTTTATGTACGGCAGAATATAAGCTATTCCAATCTTGCTCTTTCAAACTTTGCTTCATCGTTTTGATTAATGGCGGCGTTTGTTCCAAATAGAGGCTTATCATCTCCATCATCAATTTGGGGTCGGATTTGGTGCGGCGCATCAGATAATCTAAATCAATGCAGCGCAGCTTTTTTACATCTTCACCTGTGCTATTTGCATTGCTATTGTAATAGTCAACCAAGAAAGGCTTTTTGACCAAGCCCATGATTTTACTGTATAAAAGGCGTTCGTCAACGGGCTTGGCAATATAGTCGTTCATGCCCACAGCTTTGCATTTGGCTAAGTCCACCGTAGTAACATCTGCCGTGAGGGCTATGATGGGTATCTTGGAGTTCATCACGTTGCGTATGTGTTCGGTGGCAGCAAAGCCATTCATTTCGGGCATTTGCAAATCCATCAATATGATATCGTAGGATTTTTTCTGTAATTTTTCTATCGCTATTTTGCCGTTGGAGGCTATGTCGCGATCGAAGCCGAAATCATCCAAAAGCGTCTTCATTAGGAGTTGGTTTAAGGGGATATCTTCCACAACAAGCACCTTTATGTTTTTAAACTCAGGGTTGGCTTCTTCTATTTCGGCAACCAAATCGGCTTGATCAGTGGTTTTCAGAAACGGCAATACGAAGCTAAATGTGGAGCCTTCACCTACGACGCTCTGCACGTTAATGGTGCCATGTTGTGATTCGACCAAATGTTTTACGATGGCGAGACCCAAACCCGTGCCCCCATATAGACGCGAGGTGCCTGAGGAGGCTTGTTGGAAGTTTTCGAAGATGGTTTCCATCTTGACATCGTCTATGCCTATGCCCGTATCTTTGATAGAAAACTCTATTTGCACCTTATCCATTTCTTCAGAAAGTAGTTTGACATTGACATGGATGCTTCCCCTTAAGGTGAATTTGACGGCGTTGCTCACCAAATTCAAGATGATTTGATGCAAACGGACAGGGTCGCCCAACAATACTTCCGGTATGGTTTCGTCGTATTCGATAATCAGTTCTAAATTTTTTTCTTGTATCTTAGTCTCGAACAGATGGAGCATCGCCGAGATGGATACAGCTATTTTGAAGGGTGTTTGTTCGAAAGTCATTTTGCCTGCATCCACTTTCGCCAGATCGAGGATATCATTGATGAGCACGATGAGGGCATCGCCACTCATTTTGATGGCAGCAAGATATTCTTTTTGTTTGGCTGTCAAATCTGTTTTCAACAAGACCTTTGTGAAGCCAATGATGGCGTTCATGGGGGTGCGTATTTCGTGGCTCATGTTGGAGAGAAACTGTTGCTTGGCTTTGACGGCGCTTTCGGCAATTTTTTTCGCTGTTTCGGCTTTGCTTTTTTCTTCTTCGGCAATGACAGTAGCCATCTCGGCAAACACCCGTGCTTCTATCAATTCCCGTTCGATACGTTTTTGCTCGGTTATATCTCTGGCAACGATGACCACACCTAACACATTTCCTCTATCATCAATATAAACAGAACCGTTGCAGAGCACATCGGTGAGCTTATGGTCTATAACCGTTAGGGGGAAATCAACTACAAAACCTTTTTCGAAAGCGTTTTGATACGCTTCACGCGCCTTGAGGGGTTCGGTGAAATAATTATAGAAATCGGAGCCGATCAACTGCTCCCGTGTACGTCCTGTTATCTTCACCGTGGCATTGTTCATGTCAGTGATTTTGCCTTCGGTATTGATGGTGAACAAAGGGTCGCGGCTAGCTTCTATAAGACTTAGAGAATATTTGGAAAGCAGTTTTTGGGCGGTAACATCCCTGGCAACGATAACAACTCCCGACACATTGCCCTGATCATCCTTGAAGACAGAACCATTGAAAAGCACGTCGGTGAGTTTGCCATCTTTGTGGCGCAAGGTGAGGGGTGAATCGGCTACAAATCCGTTTTTAAAAACCTCCTGATACACTTGACGTGCTTTGCGCGGTTCGGTGAAATAGTTCAGGAAGTCGGAACCAAGCAATTTTTTGCGCGAAACACCGGTTATGTTCACCAATGCCTCGTTCATATCCATTATTTTTCCTTTTGCCGAGATGGTAATCAGCGGGTCGAGGCTTGCTTCTATCAAGCTAAGCGAATATTGGGAAGCCGATTTCAAGGAATTGCCTATGGCTTCAAGCTCTACATTGGCAACTTCTTGTTTTTGTTTTTCGCGGATTTGGAAGTTCAATTCTTTGTCGGCTATCAGCACTTCTGCTGCGCGTTTTTGTTTCTCATTGTTCTGAAACACCAATTCTTTTCCGGCAACGATGAGTTCGGAGGCGCGCTTTTCTTTTTCCTCGTTCTGAAAATGGAGTTCGGTGTTCGCCAAAGCCAATTCGTCGGCACGCTTCTCTTTTTCTTGATTTTGAAAAGCCAATTCTTTGTTGGCGATATATAACTCTGCTGCCCGTTTTTCTTTTTCTTCGTTCTGATATGCCAACTCTTTGTTGGCGATGATTAACTCATCTGCCCGCTTTTCTTTTTCATTATTTTGAAACACAAGTTCGGTATTGGCAATGCCCAATTCGTCTGCACGCTTGCCTTTCTCATCATTCTGAAAAGCAAGTTCGATGTTGGCAATAGATAACTCGGCTGCGCGTTTTTCTTTTTCATTATTTTGAAACACAAGTTCGGTATTGGCAATGCCCAACTCATCGGCTCGCTTGCCTTTCTCGCCATTTTGGAAAGCAAGTTCATTGTTTGCGATAAATAACTCGGCTGCGCGTTTTTCTTTTTCATTATTCTGAAACGCCAATTCTCTGTTGGCAATGACAAGCTCATCGGCACGCTTGCCTTTTTCATCATTCTGGAAAGCAAGTTCTTTGTTGGCGATGTGTAACTCTGCTGCGCGTTTTTCTTTTTCACCATTTTGATAAACAAGTTCCACATTGGCTATGCTGAGTTCTTGAGCACGTTTTTCTTTTTCTATGTTTTGAAACGCCAGCTCATTGTTAGCCGTTTGCAGTTCCGTTACCCATTTTTGCTTCGAAATGTCGCGCGCCACCACCACAGCTCCTATCACTTCCCCATTTTCATTTTTATAGACGGAGCCATTGAACAACACATCGGTTAATTTGCCCGAAACATGGCGAAAGGTGAGCGGAGCATCCACAATTGAGCCTTTTTTAAAGACACGTTTATAGAGTTTGCGTGCTTTTTCGGGTTCGGTGAAATAATCTATAAAGTTAGTGCCCAGAAGCATCTGACGCTCTATGCCTGTTACTTCCACTTTTGCCTGATTCATATCGGTGATGCGCCCTTCTAAATCTATGACTATGAGAGGATCTAAGCTTGCTTCGATGAGGCTGCTAGCGTAGTGCGATTCGTGAGTTTTGGTTCGTTCCATTTTAGTTTTTTATTACGCCTGCTTGTAAGGTTTCATTCCTCGCATGTTTCTCCAATATCTTCTAAAGGTATGCGGCGTTTCACTTTCAGTTTTTTGAAATGCGAAGGCGACAAGCCCGTCATTTTTTTGAATTGGTTGGATAAATGAGCCACACTGCTGTAGTTCATCTGATATGCTATTTCGGTGATATTGAATTCATCATAAATGATAAGCTCTTTGATGCGTTCCACTTTGTGGGCGATGACATATTGTTCAATCGTGGTGCCCTGCACCTCCGAGAAGAGATTCGCCATGTAGGTGTAGTCGTGCTTCAATTTTTCGCTCAAATAGTCGGAGAAATTGGTGCGTATCATCTCATCGGTGTAGTGTACCATTTCGACCACCACATTTTTTATCTGTTCAATCAAAATGGCGCGTTTGTCGTCCATCAATTCTAAACCGGAAAGGAGTAAGGCATCCTTGAGTTGGGTGCGTTGGTCTGCAGATAGGTCTTCCATGATTTCCACTTCGCCCAAATCAACCAACACAAAGTGGAGCCCGAGCTTCTTCAATTCTTCTTTGACCGCCATTTTGCAGCGCGTACTGACCATATATTTAATGTAGAGTTTGAAGCCTATTTCAAATTTTATACAAATATACGCAAAGGTGAGGACATTTCGGCTAAAAAAACTTACACAAT
>CAIWVT010000137.1 GCA_903916135.1 uncultured bacterium | reverse complement strand
GACAGGTTGCCATTTGAAAGATAACTATATGTGGCATAACCGTCGTTTAACACTCTTCCGGCATCATCATAAGAATAGTTAAATGTATTTTGGTTGGGATTGGTAAATGTTTTTAGTGAACCATCATAATTATAGGAATATGTCTTGGTTGCACCCTGAAATGTTTGAGAGATGAGCCAGTCATTATTATCGTAATTAAAAGTTGTTGCGTTCTGTTTTGCGTTAGTTATACTTATAAGGTTGTCGTTCGGATCATAAACATATTTTGTTTCATGGCTTAATGCATCGGTTTCTTTCAGAAGGTTATCATTATCATCGTAAGTGTAGGCTGTGGTTTGTCCACTAAAATTGGTTGCACTTGTCATTCGGCTTACAGCATCATAGCTCATCGAAGAAGAAATACCCAGTGAAGGAATACTTATCTGGTTTTTATTTCCATAACTGTTATAACTGAAATTGATAGCTACACCATTGGGATTAGTTATACTTGAAGGCTGTCCATAACCATTATTGGTAATATTCGTTTCATTGTTCAACGCATCTTTTACTTTTGTGAGATTGCCATTAGTATATGTAAAATATGTTGTGTGGCTATTTGCATCTGTATGCTGTGTTACATCGTTAAATGAATTGTATTGAAAACTTTCAGTAGTATTTATTCCATTTCCGTTTACATTAACTTGAGTAACATTACCATTAGAATCATAAATTGGCGTTGCTGTAATGCCGTTATTATTATTTGTAATACCCGAAGGAAGTGTAGGGTTATTTGGATCATTGTATTGCGAATTTATATCAAGAGCCGGATTGCCATTTGCAGCAGTAATTTTTCCATTCTTATTAAAGGCATAATTGGTTGTTATGTTTTGCCCATTTTGTTGGGGAACATTAACGGTTGATTTGTAAAAATCGTTATTACCTGAAACATAATTGGGGTTATGTGTAATGTTAGTTGGACTGTTGTTATTGTATTGAGTACTGGTTAGTTTCCGTTGCTGGTACTGGTTATTAATTACATTGCCTTTGGGTAGTTGAATGGATTCAAGTAAATTGGTCTCATAAGCAGAAGTGCCATAAATATAAGTTGTATTTTGTCCTTTAGCATCAGTAAATGCTGTAAGTTGTCCATTTGTATAATTAAAATTTATTGACCGACCAAGAGGATCAGAAACAGAACTGATTAAATTGGTGCCTGACAGATACGAGAATTGAAGGCTTCTGCCACTTGGGTCATTAACTGATGATATTTTTCTGGTATTCTTTGTCGTTGTAGTTCCAGGAATAGTATAACTAACTCCTTGTGTATAATTAATAGTAATCGTATTATTATTTCTGTCTTTTATTGATGTCAAAACAAAAGCCACATCATTTGTACCTCCGATTTGTTCAAATGTATAGGTTATTTGATTTTTGGTTTTCATTTCATATTTTGTGGATGAAATGCTTGTAAGGGTATTGTAATTGCCCACAGTTTCAGGTATACACGAACTACCCACCTTTTTGTAAACAAGCATGGACCCATCGGGCATGTGAATCAAAAACTTTGTTTCTGAATTTGTAGTATCAGTGATGAAATTCATATACATATTATAAGTATGACTCCATGCAGTTCCAAGTGGATTTAACGGGTAAAGTTCGGAGGGTAACTCGGTAATATAAGAATTGTAGGTGTGTGCAAAATCAAGAGAAACATTTCTTCCTGGAATTGTGAAACTCGATTTGGTATAAATATCAAAATTTCCTGATTCCATTCCTCTATTTGCAGACATGTTGGCAAGAGATAAATTAATTGGTATAAAGAAACTTGAAGTTGCAGGGTCAAGAGTATTTACAACGGTAGGCGTTAATCCGGAAGTAATCATGATCCGGTAAAGAAAAAGAAAGGCCTCAGCTCTTGTACAATATTCATCTGGACGGAAATTATTTGCAGAAGTTATATTCAGCGT
>CAIWVT010000136.1 GCA_903916135.1 uncultured bacterium | reverse complement strand
CCACACCCTCCAAGCCCCTTTAGGGGCGAAATATATTCTGCCCCAGTCATCAGATGACTCCAAGTCATCAGATGACTACCCTCGACCATTTTGCTGACGTCAACAAAATGGTCCGAAACTGCCTCATCTGTTATGCGAATTGTGCAATTTTGCACCTGAACCCCAAATATTCAAAAAAAAACCCTCTCCCCCTCCTCCACCTTAGTAGAATACCTAACCCCACCCAAAAACCAACCTTATTACCTTCTTTCCCTATCAACGCTTTTTTGATAGAATTTAATAAGCTAATAAGGTCATTACAGTCCTATGCCATTCATTTCTACTAAGGTTTTGTAAATTAAAAAAGGCTTGCCTCGATTTGGGGCCAGCCTTTTCTTATTTGAAGTGCAGCGTAGAAAATCTTATTAAAAGGCACAGTCTTTTTTGATGTTTCAGACATGTAGGTGGTAGAGCAAACTGCTGTAATAAGGGGGATTCCCCTTTACCTACTTGAATCTTTACTCTCCACTTTCCCAACGTTCATCTCCAACTAATAGTTGGTTATTCGATTTATCATAAGCGATAGTTGTATTCATAAAATTACTACCTCTTAAATTACCTTCCTTGGTCAAAGTATAAATACCTTCTCGACCTCCACCAAAAATCCCCTTTTTTGTTTTTTCAATAAGAAAACTTTCTCCAGTTTTGGATATTTTGATACAATGATTGGAATATTCGTGGTAATCATGCCAATAGCCAAGAAAGTTTTTACTAATTGAATCAATTTTTGCAATAGAATCCTGTTTCATTTTTTCAGATTTTTCCTTTGCACTTGGTCCACATGAAAACATAAATATCAGTGTTGCAAAAATAATTGTTGTAAAAAATAGTGATTTCATAATATTTGTTTTTATTTTTTCTTACTCATAGGCTTTTCAGGTTCCGCCCCGTTTTTTTAAGTGGTTTCTGAACTCCACATTTATTTCATCTTTTATAATCATATTTAAAAATCGGTTGTTGCGTTTGTCAAACTTAAATTGTGTTTTTCTTTAACACCAGTTCACAACTAATTATTTTCTTTTAAATGGATTAGGTGGCCCACTTCCACCAAATCCAGGAGGGAACCTACCTGACGATTTGCCTTTTTTAGAAACAAAATTAATCCCAAAATCAAAAACCTTGTCATTACTAAACATAGAAGGAGCCTTACCAGCATATAGAAAACAGTACTCACCAGGCATTAATGTCTGATTAAAGGTTACTTTATATATTCCATCTGCAATTTCTGTATAAACAAACGGTACTTTATCTTTTTCCGGAATTCCTACACTACCTCCTCCAAAACCACCAACACTTGACGATTTTCCTGTTTTGAATGAACGGTCGTTTCGTGACGCATCTAATTCAATTAGACAAAATTCCTTAGGACTTGCAGCTGTAGCAAAAAACCAATTACTTGCACCAGGCTTGTTATTTTTTTCGAAGTAAAAATAAAAAACATATAATGAATCATTTATTTGTGTAAGACTTTTGCCTCCTGATAAGCTAGAGGAACTACTGGAACTTCCAATGCCTTCAAAACTTCCTCCGCCAGATTTTGATCCCGCAACTACTGTTGCATCTATCTTTTTTATTGGTTTTATAGTATCCTTGGTATCTAAATAATAAATACCAGCTTCACGCATGGACAAAGGATCTTTGGGGTCTTTGTAATTTGCAACTATGTTTTGTATCTCTGAGTCAACAAACATCATCTCATTAATAACTTCAGTGGCTACACCATTTTCAGTAAGTTTTATTAAAGCATCAGTACTTACATCAAAAATGTTTTTACTTTTTTTTATCTTATTGACAATAACAGAAGGTTGCAGTCCAATTTTTGTCAATTGGATAATCTTCTCGTTTGTCAATGTGTCAATTTTGGTTTGTCCATTTGAATTAAACACAAAACCAAAAAACATCGCAATTAAAAATATTTTTTTTTTCATTTCATTTAATTTATTTCAATTTTTTAAAGTGGTTTCACAAGTCCACAAGAATACATTAATCTTTAATACATCGCACTGAAAAACCAGCATCCTTGGAATAGTAGAAGTTACTGGAGAAGATACTGCTATTGTAGTTCATCTCCCTGCCCCAAGCAACGCTAGGACCGTACTCTGTAGAACTCCACCAGTGTCCATAGTCCCTAATGTCGTTGAATGTACCATCGGAATGCCTTGTGCCTCCCGGTAAGGCTGTAAAACCACTTTCATTTGTTGCACCAGTATTTGGACTCGACCAATGAGAAGTACCTGTTTCTTTTAATTTGTCTGCAACACTTGTTCCTCCTAAATAATTATCCAAGGCTGTCCACTCTGCATCAGTGGGTACATGCCAGCCGATGGGTGCAATATTTCGACTATCGTTGATTGAATACCAGTTGTAAAGTTTGCCATAAATAATGCTATTAGATGGAGTATTGTTATAATCACAATAAGCTCCTGTTGAAAGTCCTGCCCAAGTTGGTCCATCAGTTACGACTGGTATCCCAATGCCATTGCGGTAATGGGTTACCTTTAGGTTTTCTTTCATCCAGGTCTGCGTTCCAATTTTGACAGTATTATAGACATTTCCATCAATATCTGTTACGGTAGTCGGTGTAGGATCTGGTGTTGGTGTATTATCTTTCTTTTTACAACTATATGTAAGAAATAATACTAAACCCATTATAAGTAATGGGTAAATCAAAATACTGTTTTTCTTTTTCATAATATTTATTTTTAAGTGCTTTTCGTTTTTTAAAGTGGTCTCTGAACTCCACTTTTATCATTTTATTCAAAAAAAAACAGCGTGGTCAAATTGCCACACTGCATCTAAGGTTCTACCAAAACCTACTGAACAAGTAAAACAACGACCACGCTTTCGCATGGCGTTTTGCTTACTATCCTGTTCAGTATTAAAATTGGTAGATTTTAGATACAGACTTCTGCTAAACGCTATTTTTTATTTTTCTTTTTTTCTTTTCTTTATTATTCCTTTTTTAATTTGAGTACAAATGTACTATTAATATTATCACTTCAACAAATTTTTCATTTTTAATTTTTCATTTTTCATTCCCATCTCCTGCCAATTTATTCCTATCAT
>CAIWVT010000135.1 GCA_903916135.1 uncultured bacterium | reverse complement strand
AGATAGACAACACCAATGTGCTGCTACGAACCGAGGTGCTCAACAAGCTGCAAACCGGCAAAAAACACCTCATCATCGTTACCTATCCCGATGCACTGTTGGAGAAAGTGGTGTCGCAAAGCTTTTTTGAGAAGAACACCTTACGCTTGAAGATGGGCGAGAAGATTTCTGTGGATGCTATCACCGAGATGCTGACCGACTTTCAATTCGAGCGCGTTGACTTCGTGGTAGAACCCGGACAGTTTGCTGTTCGCGGGGGGATCATTGATGTGTATTCTTATTCCAATGAAAATCCGTATCGTATTGAACTCTTTGGCGATGAGATAGAATCCATCCGCACCTTCGAGCCTTCCTCGCAGCTTTCTGTTGAGAAACTCAACCATGTCAAAATCGTTCTCGTTCGGCGGTAGGCTCTGCCTACGCGGAAATATCTTTATAGGCTTTGCCTAAACAATGCCGTTATACCGATCCGGTTTCTGTAATAGTCCAATCCCGACAGGTGTGTTTATGGGACAGGAAATAATGGCATTTTATAATTGGTTTTTTTTGGGTGGTGAAAGACCTTAAAAAATAAGTATGTGTAGAAAAAACAAAGCCTTGTAAGAAATAGACTTACAAGGCTTTTGTGTTTATTTTTGTGGAGCGTACGGGAGTCGAACCCGTGACCTTCAGACTGCCAGTCTGACACTCTAGCCAACTGAGCTAACGCCCCAAAAAGATTTGGCTGCAAAATTAGAAATAAATTTCATACTTTTACAAAATTTTTAATTAGAATTTTATGAAACGTATTTTTGCCGCAGTCAAGATTGAGCTACAACCAGCCATACACCAGCTTTTTTATCAACTAAAACGTCATTTGACTGAAGACAGAATTAAATGGGTAGAGGAAGAAAATTTGCATATCACGTTGAAGTTTTTCGGAGAAACTCCCAAGGAAACAGTAAATGAAATTGCTGAAGCCTTGAAACAAGTCAGTACTATTTTGCCATTTGAAATTGAATTTACGCATCTTGGAATATTTGGCAGTAGGTATAAACCTCGTGTGGTGTGGCTTGGAATAGATGATGGTGGAAGCCTTGCCCGATTATCGGAGCAAATAAAAGAAATAATTGTTCCTTTAGGTTTCGAAAACGATCGTCAGAATTTCTTTCCGCATCTTAGCCTTGGACGAATTAGTGCTTTGAGCGACAAAACTCATTTCCAGCGAATCATTGACAGGTTTAAAACAAATGAGTTTGCAAAGCAGGAAATAAACAAATTTATGCTTTATGAAAGTATTTTAAGCTCGACAGGACCAAAATATAAAATAATTGAAATCTATAAGTTGAGTTTACTCTAAAAAACATTAATCAACCAAATGCATCGAAGGAACTTAGATACAAAGTTTCGCAAAGCGTTGTTATTCTGAATAAAAGACATTAAAAAACTCCGTATTATGTAGTGCCTTTGAGTCTTGAAAGCAAAAAAAAGAATATTTGGAGTAAGCTTGAAGTTGTGATTTTTAAATAAAAAAGAACAAAAAAGTTTTTTTAATCAAAATATTTTGTAATTTTGCAGCCTCGATTGTCCGATGGTGTAATTGGCAACACGTCTGATTTTGGTTCAGAAGAGT
>CAIWVT010000134.1 GCA_903916135.1 uncultured bacterium | reverse complement strand
TATTGGTTCATTATTAGACACAACGCTAAATGCAGGCATATGCAGAATACGTCTTATGTGCGACTTTCCTTTCTTTGATATTTTAGTTTTCCCAACATGCTTCCCAGATTGGTTTTCTATTATATCATAGCCTGAATAGCTAACCAATTGTCGCTGATTTTTGAAAAATTTAAATCTATTCGTTTCTGCCAGAACTGTTGCAACTGTTATAATTCCAACTCCTTTAATTTCGGTTATGTTTTCAACTTTTGTTTTTAGTTCTTCATCCTTTTGGATTTCTTCTTTAACCAAAACTTCGGTTTCTTTTATCTGTTGGTTTAATAATGCGATTGTATTTTCCATCTGATTAATAATAGATTGATTTTTAAATTCGCTACATTGATAAGCCAATAACTGGTTATTTACTTGTGTTCTGATTTCCTGTAGGCTCTCTCTTTGTCTGGTAATCCCTCTTAAATTCATTATTGCTTCATCTGGGGCTTCCCATTTCTCCAGGCATTGCTCTGCTGCCATCCTGGATAAACCTTTTGCATCAATTTTGTCATTTTTACTTTTCAAACCTAAGCTTTGCA
This sequence comes from uncultured bacterium, assembly GCA_903916135.1. Taxonomy (GTDB): domain Bacteria; phylum Bacteroidota; class Bacteroidia; order Bacteroidales; family CAIWKO01; genus CAIWKO01. The sequence goes on along the minus strand of CAIWVT010000134.1, from coordinate 14,629 downwards.
TATACTTTTTCGCTTTGTTAGGTAAAACGACGCTTAAGTAGAAGTCATTTCTGTGAAGAAAAAATGCCAGATTCTCATAATAAACACCGGTAGCTTCCATATTAAAAACAATTGGAATGAGTATTTTACATTTTCTACTAACCCATTCTTGTAGTTCTTTAAATCCTGACTTGCTATTTGTAAATTGTTTACTTGCAATCACTTTAACTTTTTGTTCAGAATCAATTACTGAAATTAAACTGTCAAATTTATCTTTACTCATGTCTATGCCTACAGAGTATTTTAATAGTTGAATTTCTGGTTTGAGAGATACACTCTTCTTTTTTTCTTTGCTCATGGTAATGCTTGATTGAATTAATTTTTTTTCATCATTAAATACTATTCTGAATTTTGAAGAGTAACAAAGGTGGATTTATCTTTAGCACTACATCATTAAAATAAAATGTGTTTAGCCCGATTGTCCTATTTGCCGCCTTTATTATCTCTGATTTTTTGCAATTATACTAATTTTTTTAATTTGCTGCAAAGATATGAGCCCGTCTTTCCTTACCATGTCCAACTCCGCCTTAAAAGACGGAGTTACTATTTGCCAGTCGGAGTGCGACTCCAAGTCGCCCCCCGACTAAAAAAATAAAAATAATGTCGCCCCGCTGGGACTTAAATTCGTGTGTGTATTATTTTTTCTATAAACATTTCGCCTCTCCGAGGCTTAAAACAAATCATGTAAATCATTTAATCACATAAATCCAGGTTCAGACAATATTCCGACCAAAAAAAAGAGCCTGAACAAACGTCCAAGCTCCTAAAATTTTTCATTTTTAATTTTTCATTTTTCATTCAAACCCTATTCACTCGGATCCGGCGGATTCGGCTCCACCGCTTCCAGCGCAATATCCAACTCCTGATTCTCTCCCTTCACTATCACCAACGGAAACTCCTTCCTGCCATACCCTGCTTTTTCCGCCACCAAAATCAAATCCCCTTCCTGATAAGCCCCAACACTATACATCCCAACATTCGAACTCAACACACCATGCTTCTCATCTCCCAAAATCGTCAATTTCACATCAATCAATGTTTCTCCTGTAACCGCTTTAAATGTCTTTCCCGTAACATAACTAATAGGTTTTCTATACCGATGTCCCAAATCAACAATCACTCTCGATTTCGTATAAACTGTAACAAACTCATGATGATCTTCCTTAAAATGCTCCATCAACTTATCCAACTTCTTCAAAAGCTTCATACTTTTATTCTTATGCACCACCAATTCCTCTCTCAAACCTGCTCCCACATCCGCATTATTCTTCGGTGCAGTCACAAAATCCCTATATCCATCCACTCTACTTTTCAACTCAATCAAATCCGCAAGCACAATTTTATAATCCTCCAATGCAGCTACTATCGGATGTATAACATTATACACCATTTCTGCTCTATTGGCTTGCTCTGCATCCACCAAACCCAACAACTCACTCTTCGAAAAATCCATTTTCTCAAACAAAAGCGTATCTTCCTCATCATCTGCATAAGAATAACCCGAGCCAGCCACTTTCATACACGACTGCACCATCAATGTTCTCAAGCGTTCTTTTTCAGCTTTCGGTCCACCATCAATTTCCTCCAATAGGTTTGCCTTTTCGTCAATAATCACAATTTCAACGCCTAAAGCAGCGCAATAATCAGCAAACTTCACAAAATCCGCCCAGATAATACCATTATCTTGCAACGTTTTATAAGCCGTCCGTATCATTCGGACCTGATTGTTTAATGTCCCATTCATTTTTTTATAATTTAATTGGTTTCTAATTCGGCGACAAATGTAATAATTATAACAATACGACCAAACTTTATTTTCAACTTTATTTTCAAATACAATAAAAATAATCATTGTTGTCCGGTAAAAAAGGAAGAACCCTTTTGAAATACCTAATTGTCTATACTTTTATAATGTCGCCCCTAACGGGGCTTGATTTTCATTACCTACATTTTTCTACCATAATGTCGCCTCTAACGAGGCTTTAAAAAGTACCGTAGAGCCTGTCCCGTACACAAACCTGTCCCGCACATGAAAAGTCGGGAGTGTCGGGATACGAAAGTATGGTAGTACAACCGATTAAAAGTAGATTAAAAGTGCCGTAGGCACGACATTATTAAAAAGCAAAATTTAACCGGACAGTAGTGAAAAAAAATAATATTTCATGGCTAAAGCCCATCTCCAGTGTACCTTTCAACCCCCCAGCCTAAAGGCTGGGGTTAATAAAATTTCTCTCTCACGCCTCCGTGTCCCTCCGTGTTTTTCCTCCGTTCCCTCCGTGGTTAAAGAAAAAAAATCTTAACATTTCCCACCCAAAAATCCCTCGAAATCCCCGAAAACAAAACCCACTCCCTCAAAAACAAAAAATCTAATATCAAAAAGAAAACCATCTCAAACAAAAAGAAAACCCTCTCATTCGAAAATACAACCCACAAACTCGAAAATACAACCCACAAACCCGAAAATACATCCTACAAACCCGAAAATGAAAAATAATCCGCGAAAGTACTTCCCACTCATGCTTCCCAAAAATTTCAAATGCTAAAGTACAACCTCAATCTCCGAAAATAAAAAATCATCGGAAAAAATGTCACACAAACCTGCCAACCTGTCAGACCACGTCCTCGAAAATAAAAAATAATCCACGAAAACAAAACCCACTTCCGCGAAAACACAACCTACTTCCACGAAAATACAACCTCAATACCCGTAAAATTTCCATCAACCACGAAAACACAACACAACCTCAAAAAAAAATTTTTCACGCCTCGAAAAGAAACTTTCTAACCCAAAAAGTTAAAATAAATCATAATGTTTTCTCCGTGATTGAAATAATCCGTACATTTGTGCAACCAAAATATTTAATAAAATGAAAAAGATACTCCTTTGCTTCGTGATTCTCCTGTGCGGATGCGCCATCGGCTTCGGTCAACAAAGCACCTCTTGGGACAAATTCGATTGGTTGATTGGCAAATGGGTGGGCGAAGGTGGTGGCAATGTAGGTGTTGGTGGCGGAACTTTTTCGTTTAAATATGACTTGAACAAAAAAGTCATTGTGCGCAAAAGCCATTCCGAATTTGCAGGCAATGACAAAAAACCCCGCTTGATTCATGATGATTTGATGGTGATTTATTTGGATACATTGGGCAATGCCTCTAAAGCTATTTATTTTGACAATGAGAATCATGTGATTAATTATACGATAACATATTCCGACAAGACCATCATCTTCACGAGCGAAAAGTTCCCGGCAACGCTCCTGCTGCGTCTCACTTATACCTTTGTTGACCCCAAAACTGTGGAAACTAAATTCGAGATGTCGCAAGATGGCGTCAAATTTATCACCTATATAGAAGGTAAATCGAAAAAGAAGAAATAATAACCTCCTTAAAATAAATTCAAACCAAATAAACCCGTTAAAAAGTGCGGCGTCAGCACTCGAAACACTGACAAAATCATGATGAACCTACAGAAAAATCTTTGGAAAAGTAGCCTGCTATTTATGGGCGTGATGCTTGTTGTTTTTATGTTGAAGACCGACCTGTTGCAAGCGCAGTGCATCACCGTGGATCAAAGTCAACTGAATTATAATGGCGGCATGAGTGCACGCAATGTGTATCAATATTCCGAATGGCAAAACTTTACAGCAGGTGCCACGGGCAATCTCTGCAAGATTGAAGTTGGCTTTTTTAATGCCATGACGGGCACGGGCACGTTCATAGTGTTTTCGGGCACGGGCACAGGTGGCACGGTGTTGCAATCGCAAACGGTGACGGTGTCTGGCGCGGGGAATTTCTTTCAATCCTTCTTCGTGTCCGTTCCGGTCATATCGGGCAGTGTTTACACTTTTCAGTTCATTCCCACCCAAGGCGGTGGTTTGCCCGATCCTTATGGGGTACAAGTTCAAAGCCCGGGCACATACGCAGGCGGCGAAATGCGCATCACCGACCCCTCGGGCATATCAGCCACAGGTTTCGATATGGTGTTCAAAACGTATGTGTCGCCTTATACTAACGTGAATGAAAACCCTGCCGCTGCGCCCATAGTAACGATAGCTCCCAATCCTTTTTCTACGGAAACTACGTTGAAATCCAACACATCTTTCAACAATATGCTCGTGATTATTTACAATGTATTTGGACAAGAAGTCAAAAGAATAGCGAATGTGTCAGGAACGGAAATAACGCTGCATCGCGACAATTTGGATGCAGGCATGTATTTCATCCGCATGGAGGAAGGCGGCAAAACGATAATGACCAATAAACTTATTATTGCGGATTAAACCAACGTCGAGCCTTCTCTGAAAACCACAAAGTAAAGAAATAACACGAAGGCACGAAGACACTAAGACACAAAGGCACTAAGGCACGAAGACACTAAGGCACGAAGGCTCCCGACCTCCCGACTTCCAGTGCGGGACAGGTGCGGTACGGGACAAGACGAAGACAGGAAGATACAAAGGCACAAAGTATCACAAAGCATTGCTTTGCTGAATACGCAATTTATTAAAATTTCGTGTTTCTTTGAGTCTTAGTGCCTTTGTGGCAAAATTGTGACTTTTCAAAGGGGGCTTAACAAGAAATATTGTGTTGTCGCAGATTCCTTATCTTGCTTCTCTACGGATTGAGTTGCTCTGATGTGAAAACAAAAGGCAGCAGTTGCGAAACGTTTTCGAATACGATCACGGTACCTGTCTCGCCTCTTAGGATGATTTTTAATGGGGTTTTCGCCCGATTTTCATATTCTGCCATCACTTGACGGCAAGCACCACAAGGCGACACGGGTGAAGCTATGGTAAATGTTTTTGCTTTTGCCGTGATGGCAATTGCCTTAAAAGTCATGTCGGGATATAGAGCCGATGCAGCATACAAGGCAACACGTTCGGCACATAATCCCGAAGGATAGGCAGCGTTTTCCTGATTGTTGCCTGTAACAATGATGTTATTGTCGAGCAACACGGCAGCCCCGACCTTAAATCCAGAATAGGGCGCATACGCCGATTGCACGGCTTCTTCCGCTTTGAGCAACAGCAGGCGATCTGCTTCGTTCAGTTCGTCCGTTGAGGCGTATTCCGTATAATTTATGTTGATAGATAGCTGTTTCATGATGTTTTGGGATTCTTACAATAGTGCATACAAAATTACATCTATTTATTCAGATATTTCGTTTTTATCTACAAAAAGAAAGAAGCAAAAGAAAAAAGCAAAGAAGGTGGCACCCGCCTGCGATTCAATGGTGTCTTCCGTCAGCATAGACAACATCGCTATCAGGAAGAACGATAGGAAGAGGAAATTCGAATACTTTCGCAATTTGATTGCGGGATAAATCAAACAGAACAAGAACACTGCCAAGCCTAGAATGCCAAAGGTGATGGTGATGGTGAGATATTGATTGTGCGACCGCAGCCGAGCATCTTTCAACAAAGAATGATTGTTGACCAATTCGGCGGTGAACACTTCAAAGGGGTCGCCTGTGCCCACACCAAACAGTAGATGGTTTTGTATCAGAAGTAAAGAGTTTCTCCACAGTTCAAATCGTTGTATCATTGAGCGACCACGAGGGTCGTGGGTGAGTTTATAATTTTCAAACTCCCAAATGGTATTCTTAATGCGATTCTCGAAGCTTCCTTTTTTGATATTGTTTACATTCGCCACACCGCTTTCGATATAGTTGATTTCTTGGTCAGATAATGCATTCACGCCATCCATATCTTTTCGGAGTCCTTTGGATGTCAAGTAGCGCACTAGGGTGTATTTCATCAGTTGGTGTTCGTGGTCCACACTGTCATATTTTAGGAGGCTTCGCTTGTTCCAAGCATCGGAAAGTTCTTCTTCACACACATAAATCCAAGTGTAATTGCCATTGTCGGTGATTTTATTATGGATGTCGTGCACATAGCGATGTCCATGCACCGTAGTGTCTGCTAAGGAAGCAACGTCAATGGGTTTGATGTTATGAAACTCGTGCAAAAGTCCTCTGAAATAGATAAACAAACTCAGAGCGCCTATCATCAAGAATGAAATAAAGGCTATGCGATACATTATTTTTGTCTTTCTTAAAATAAGACCTATCAACAATATAGCAGATGCAATCAGCACAATGATGATGCCGGTGAACGACTCCATAAACAGCATGAAATATACAAACCACACTATAACCAATCCGAAAACGGCTTTAATCCATCGGTTGAAGCTGTTTTTGCTGAAAACAAAATACAATAGAATGAAGATGTCCAAGCATATATTCAGCGAAAAGCGAATGTGAGAAATGAAGATAGATGCAGCACGCATATCGCTAAGATGTTGCGTATAGAAAACACCCACGCTCACCACGCTTGAGACAAAGGAGGCTGCCACATGTATCAACAATATATACTGTATGGTTTTTCGGCTGAGGAGCGGACTTGTTGCCAATATAATTGGCAAACCCAAGAAAGGAAGTTTTATGCGAAGGTCGGCAAGGGCAAAGGTGAAATTCGCCGTATAAAGCAAGCCAATGATATGTAGCATATAAATACCCAAGAAAGCAAGGGCTGCTTTATTTTGAAAGAAGCTTTTGAATTTTTGTTTGATATTGCCTTCTGCAAACCAATTGAGCATAAGCAAAAACTGGGCAAGACTCATTATGTAAGCCGACATCGTTACCGATACGGCTAAACCTAATAAACCAATAATATAAATTACTTTGTGATATTCTTCTTTTAATACAGGCATATTTGAAACAAACATACAAACTCAAAACCGATGAAATTATTACGTTGAAGACGAATAAAGTCGTAAGGCTTCCTTATGTATGTTTGTGCCTTACTTTTCGTTTTCTTTAATAACCAAACTGCCATCTAAAATTGAGTTGTAGGTAGCAGCGTTGTTTATGACTTCGATGGCTTTTTTCACTTCCAAATCATCTTTAAGGGAAGCTTCTATGCGTCCATGTTGATAATAATATAAGGGAACCAAATACAATTTCAACACTTGCATAATTTCTTTTTTATTATCCACAAGGTCATTATTCTTTTGAGAGAGAATCTTTTCTTCCAAAGCATCATATTGGGCTTTCACCGCATCAAAATATTTCTCTGTTTCAGCATCCTTTTTAAACTCGTTGAGTGCTGATTCGCTTTCGGTAACGTAGGAATAATCTTTATTCTTCAAGAAGGCAACAAACTCATCATAGATGTCATTGGTAACCTCAAATTGAGAAGCAGAATCTATGGTAGGGTGTTTGCGATTATAGGTAACAGCAAAATCAAAAATAAGATTTTTACTAAGGAGTGCTTCTGTAATGTTTTTAAATTCGGGAAGTTCCATGATGATATCTGGATCAATACCCCGACCTTCAAAAACGGTTCTGCCTTTACTTGTTTTGAAAGGTTTCAGCAATGAATCGGGCACCTTCAGAGATTTTCCTTCACTGTCTTTGTGAAAATAATCTATTGCCTGAACACAGCGACCGCTTGGAATATAATATTTTGCTATGGTTATCTTCATTTGAGAATTATACGAAAGGGGAACAATGTTCTGCACCAATCCTTTTCCAAAGGTCCGTTGACCAATAATCACCCCTCTATCAAGATCTTGAATCGCACCGGTAACAATCTCCGAAGCGGAAGCGGAATTGTCATCCACCAAAACTACCAAAGGAATCTTGATGTCAACAGCAGGGATTTGTGTTTTGTGAACATTGTTTTTGTCTTTAATTTTCCCTTTAGTACTACATACCAATTGACCTTTGTCCACAAAAATGTTCACGATATTCACGGCTTCGTTAAGCAATCCGCCACCATTTCCCCTTAAATCCAAAATAATTCCTTTAAGCGATTTGTTTGCATTTAATTTTTCAAAAGCATCCCGCACTTCTTTCGCTGCATTTTGTTTGAATTCGCCTAAGTTTATATACCCCACATTGTCAGAAACCATACCATAATAGGGAACATTATCCACTTTAATTTCCTCCCGCGTCAATTGTTTTTCAAATGGTTTTTTAGTAGAGTCCCGTTCAATAAGCAAGGTTACGAGGGTTCCTGGTTGTCCTTTCAGTGCTGTGCTCACATCGTCAATGGTTTTGTTCTTTGCAGATTTTCCATCAATCTCCACTATTTTATCTCCTGCTTTCAAACCTGCTTTATCCGCTGGGGCATCTTTGTAGGGTTCGGAAATAAACACATAATTTCCTCTTTTGTAAATCATTGCTCCCACGCCACCATATTGTCCCGTTGTCATGAATCTGTAATCTTCAATTTGCGACTCAGGAATATAGACCGTATAAGGATCTAAACTTTCGAGCATGGCATCAATAGCCGTTTTAACAAGTTTCCCCGGATTCACATTGTCAACATAAGTATCGTTCAACTGTTTGTAAACCGAAACAAAAACATCCAAGTTTTTTGAGATTTCAAAATCATTTTGTTGAGGATTTTCTTGAGCAAATGTTTCTACAGAAACAAAGCACAAGAGTACCAGAAAGATTCTAATTTTTTTCATTAGTTAAATTTATTAAGGAACAGGGTCGTAACCATTACCACCCCAGGGATTGCAAGATAAAACACGTTTAATTGTTAGCCAGCCACCTTTAAAAGGACCATGTTTTTTTATGGCTTCCACTCCATAAACAGAGCAGGAAGGCGTGTATCTGCATGAAGGCATTAACAAAGGCGAAATCGTATATTGATACAGTTTAATGATGCCAATAAAAATATATTCCAAGATTTTTTTCATATAATCTTTGACAATTGGCGTAATATGATATTTAGTTTTAATGTGGTTTCCTGTTGACTCATTATTTTTTTTCCTGAATATATCAGCATTAACGCCAAAGCTTTGTTTTTCTTATCCAATCCATCCAATAAAAAATCTTTCTGTGTCCGATACGCTTCTTTTGTTAATCGCTTTATCCTGTTGCGGTCAACAGCTTTCTTAAAATTTCTTTTCGGGACAGCGGTCAACATTTGTATTGGAAAGTTTTGTGGCAAGGGAATTTCAATCCACTTGACTGTAAAAGGATGATTAAAAAAAGTTGTACCATTTTTGATTAGATGGCTAATAACTTTTCTACTGCATAGGCGTTCTTCTTTGCCGAATGTTGGCATGTTTTCTACTAAATTGCTTTTTTTAACTTCCCCAAAAACACATCAATTGCAGTAGGCATAGAACTAATTGTACTCGTCGGTCCTTGAATATTTACAGTTAACCCTGCATCTTTAGCTGCTTTTTGTGTGGTTTTCCCCCAAGCAGCTATAAAAGTTCCATTTTGTTTGAAGTCCGGGAAATTCTCAAACAACGATTTAATTCCAAAAGGGCTAAAGAAAACAAACATGTCAACAGACTTCAAGTCAATCGTTTTTTTTATTTCCAGGTCAGAAATAGTTTTATAAATTATTGCTTTGCGAACAGGAATCTTATTTGAAGAAAGCATGCTTACAATTTCGTGTTTATGACCTTCTGTGCAAGGCATAAGAAACTTCTCCTCTAAATGCGTTTTAATAAGGTTGATTAGTTCCTCAAGACTTTCATTGCCATGAAGAAAACATCTTTTTTTATACGTCACATATTTTTGCAGATAAAAAGCTGTTTTTTCTGAAATGCAAAAAAACTTGGTAGTTCCAGGAACCACTAAACGCATCTCTTTGGATAATCGAAAAAAATGATCAACAGCTTTATTACATGTGAAAATTATAGCACTATAATCAAGAATATTAATTTTCGCCTTACGAAATTCTTGTGCTGAAACCGGTTCTATTTTAATAAATTTCTTAAAAGAAATGTTTAGACCGTGTTTTTTAGAAACATCAAAATACGGTGATTTTTCGTAGTTTGGTGGCTGTGGCTGCGATATTAATACATTTTTAACCTTCAAGGCTTTGGTTTTTATTAATAAATCAAGAAATCATGAGCGTTAAATTTTTGGCATAAAATACATTGTCAATAACTTAACTGAAATCAAAATTGGTAAGATTTCGACGCTGCAAAGATATAAAAATAAATAATATAAATGATAACGCTCTGAACTTAATCCTATCAAAAATCCTCTGAAAGAGCGATAAATAAAAATTAGCATAGTGATTATTAAAGCAATATAGAAGAAAACAGAAGAAAGCGAAGCACTAAAATAATAAACTAAAAATACCATAGGCACCAAAAACATACCTGTAACAATCGAAAAAATAAAGGTATTGGTTGTATATTCAAATGTTTCTTTTTTTGTTCGAAAAATTAAACCGAAGATGCTCGCAAACAAATATTTTGTGAAATAAAAACCAGCAACAAACCCAAATATCTTTAATCCTGTTAGCAGATTGGGTTCAAAATTAAAAAAATGTATCAGAATTTTAAAACATAAAAGCCCAAAAGAAATAAAATAAATTAGCAGCATTGGATAGGTGAAAATTTCTTTCTGTATGCTCCCTTCTCGAATTAATTGATTGGTGAAATGAGGCACCATAAATGATTTAACCAAAGATGCTACTCTTTTCCGATTCGTAAAATTTATTATGACGAGGGTTAAAAGACAAAAAAGCAAGGTGAAAAATATCCAATCAAGGTGTTTTTGAGCAATGGGTTTAATGCTAAAATCTTTGTTTCTCATTTTCGTATTATCAAAAACGGAAGTACAATAGGCTTTGTCGTTCACAAAAGATTTTTGCACAATTGGCGTTCCAACAAATTTATCCTTTGTGTTCCCCATAAAATAGGTTTTGTTGCCAATACAAACCTCATCCTGCACCTGAATTAGTTTTTTAAACAAACTGCTTTTTTCGGGCGGTAAATAATTTTGATTATACGTAAGATTATCGGAATACATAATGGGTGCAAAATTAATCAAAATCCACAAAAAAGACGTTTATTATCTTCATGAAAAAAATATTATTAGAAAAATACGTTTTGTATCAATAAATTTTTTTCTTTTGTGTAATAATTATTTTAATAAAAAAATCTAAACATTTCATAAAAATGAATCTACTTGAAAAAATTTCTGAAAAAGCTAAAAGCCTAAATAAGAGAATCGTATTACCCGAAGGGACGTCAGAACGCACCTTAAAAGCTGCCGATATAATTTTAAAACAAAATTTGGCAAAATTAATTTTATTAGGAAATATTGATGAAATTCATCAATTGGAGCGAAATTTTGGTTTGGATTTATCCAAAGCAGAAATTATTGACCCCAAAAATGCACCTAAAAAAGAAGTTTACATCCAAAAATTAATGGAAATCAGAAAGAGCAAAGGAATCTCTTACGACGATGCTTTAAAACTGATTGAGCAGGATATTTATTTTGGTCCCATGATGATATATATGGGCGATGCCGATGGAGAAGTTAGTGGTGCAGAACATACTACCGCAGATACTGTACGTCCTGCTTTGCAAATTGTTAAAACTGCTCCCGGAATTTCTGTCGTTTCGGGTGCTATGGTGATGGTTACCAAAAAAACCAACTTAGGCGACAATGGGGTTTTTATCTTTGCTGATGTAGCTATTACGCCCAACCCTTCTGCCGAAGAACTTGCTCAGATTGCTGTCTGCACGGGAGATACAGCCCGACTCATTGCCGGAATTGAAACTCCTCGCATTGCTCTATTATCTTTTTCAACGAAAGGTTCCGCTTCACACGAGTTTGCCGATAAGGTTATTAAAGCAACATCTTTGGCAAAAGCCATGCGTCCTGAAATGAATTTCGATGGTGAAATGCAAGCCGATGCTGCGCTTATTGAAGCCGTAGGGCAGAAAAAATCACCAGGGTCCTTAGTTGCAGGATTAGCGAATGTTTTGGTGTTCCCTGATTTGCAATCGGGTAATATCGGTTATAAATTAGTTGAACGTCTTGCTGATGCCGAAGCTATTGGTCCAATTCTGCAAGGATTGGGCGCACCTATCAATGATTTATCGAGAGGATGTTCTGTTATGGACATCGTAAACTTAGTTGCAATCACTGCTTGCCAAGCCAGTGAGTAATCATAATTAAAACAATAATATTTAACAAGATATAAAAATGAAAGTATTAGTATTAAATTGCGGAAGCTCATCCATCAAATATCAGCTCATCAATATGGCTGAAAACAACGACGTGCTCGCAAAAGGTTTACTCGAACGTGTCGGAAACGACAATAGCGAATTGACGCATCAACCTAAAGGGAAAGAAAAAGTCAAAACGGTTCAACCGGTCAAAGACCATACCGTAGGAATCAATCTAATTTTGGATGCGTTGATGCATCCCGAACATGGTGTGATAAAAGACAAATATGAAATTGATGTTGTTGGACACAGAGTGGTGCATGGTGGTGAAAAATTCAGCGGAAGCGTACTCATCACTCAGGAGGTTATTGACAATATGGAAGAATGTTCCGACTTGGCACCTCTTCACAACCCGGCAAACTTGAAAGGTATCTATGCTATTCAAAATCTTTTGCCCGAATTGAAACAATGTGGCGTTTTCGATACTGCATTTCATCAAACCATGCCCGAACATGTTTATTTGTATGGGCTACCGTACGCGATATACGAAAAACACAAGATTCGTCGCTATGGATTTCATGGTACCAGTCATGGTTTTGTTGCTCAAAAAGCGTGTAACATTTTAGGAGTTGACATTGAGACGATGAAAATTATTACGTGCCATTTGGGAAATGGAGCTTCTATTGCTGCAATCAAAAATGGAAAGTCTTACGATACGTCCATGGGGCTAACTCCTGTTGAAGGACTTATAATGGGAACACGATGCGGAGATTTAGACAGCGGTGCTCTTTTATTTTTAATGCAAAAAGAAAACTTGAGTTTGCCAAAAACCAATGATTTGATTAATAAACTATCGGGGATGGTTGGTTTGTCAGGAGTTTCGAGCGACATGAGAGATATCATGCAAGCGGCAGACAACGGAAATAAACGTGCCCGGTTGGCGTTGGATATGTATAATTATCGTGTCAAAAAATATATTGGTGCTTATGCTGCTGCCATGGGAGGTGTTGATTTAATCATTTTCACCGGGGGCATTGGCGAAAACGGAGTTCAAACCCGAGAAGGAGTTATGGAAGGCATGGAGTTTTTAGGCATAGATTTCAATTCGGAATTAAATCAGACTACCTGCGGTGTGGATATGCTATTGACGCGCGAAAACTCAAAAGTAAAAGTAATGGCAATCACCACCAACGAAGAATTAGTGATAGCAATTGAATCTATAAAAGTAATTAATAACGCATGAACAAAGCCGATTCCTTTCAAAATCTGATTAACCAAAAGATAGGTAAAATCAATTTCGATAAATCCCCTCGCGAACTTTACGACCCTATGAAATATGCTTTAACAATGGGCGGCAAACGTATCCGCCCTTTGTTTACCCTATTAGCCTGCGACATGTTTGGCAAAGATTTTCAAAAAGCCATTCCTGTAGCTCTTGCTATTGAAGTGTTTCATAATTTCACCTTAATCCACGACGACATCATGGATGTGGCTCCGCTGCGTAGAGGAAAAGAAACTGTTTATAAGAAATGGAATCCAAACATCGGCATATTATCTGGCGACGCCATGCTGTCTAAAGCGTTTGAACTTCTTCTCGATTCTGATGAATCGAAGTTGAAGCCATTAGTTCAGCTTCTGTCAAAAGTGGCTATCGAAGTATGCGAAGGACAACAACTGGACATGAATTACGAACATTCCGAACTTGTTACTATTCCCGAATATCTGGAAATGATACGCTTGAAGACTGCTGTTTTGGCAGGGTCTGCACTGCTTGCAGGGGCTATTGTGGCAGACGCATCGGCACAAGACCAACATGAAATTTATAAATTTGGTGAAAACTTAGGCATTGCGTTTCAATTGAAAGATGACATACTTGATGTGTTTGGAGATGAAACCAAATTTGGCAAAAAGAACGGCGGCGACATCGTGGCAAAGAAAAAGACTTATCTCTATCTTAAAGCTCATGAGCTTGCCAAAGGAAAAATCCTCAACTCATTGACCTATTATTTTGTCAACTCTACCTTTGACGATGAAGCAAAAATAAACGAAGTTTCTGCTATCTACAAACAATTGAATGTGAAAGAAGCTGCCGAAGAACAAATAGAAATCTATTACCAAAAAGCCTTAGCGCATTTTGCCAATATCAACCTCCCCGATGAAAACAAGAAAGATTTGTTGGAAGTTGCGAGCAACCTAATGGAAAGAGAGAATTAATACCGACACGGTATCTGTCAAAGCCCTATGAAGATTCATGTATAAAGTGAAGCCTTCACTTGGAGTGAAGGTTTCACTAACTTGGTTTAGGCTGTAGTTTAAAAAGGATAGAAGCGACGGAGGCAGAGGCTGGTGCCGAACGTGATAGTCCTGTAAGGACGACATTATGGTAGAAAACAAAAAACACCTCATCATTCCAAAGTCCCGTAGGGACAAAATGTTTATAGAAAATTAAACCAAAACAGCATTAAGTCCCGTTAGCGACGTAATTTAGCTAAAACACACAGCAATTAGGACATTCCTTTATGTTTACACAATTTTCCCCTGACACCAATAAAATTTAATCATATCCCATCAACAAATTCTATTAATCCAAAAAAAATTGTTTCTTTCAAAATAGGCTAGGTGAACGGATTAAAATAATAGATGAATG
>CAIWVT010000133.1 GCA_903916135.1 uncultured bacterium | reverse complement strand
GCAAAGAAATCTGAAGAACAGCTTATGTTGATAAATGGGTTAGCTGAATTATTTGGGTCATCCATTAGAAAGATAGTTGATAATATCGTGAAAATAGAAAAAGACGAAAAAAGTTGATAGAGGCGGCAAATTTTATTTGTTTGTAATCAATAAGGGTTTACTTTACATGTTGTGATTTTTCATTTAGCAATAATACAGTATTGCGTTACATTATCTTTTTCAGTCAATTTGAATACATCAATTCAGGTTAACACTAACCTAACCTTAAAATAATACTAACTTAATCCCTAAGTGGTTTTCTTTGTGGAATTTTGCAAACTGAAAATACAATACTTTTTTTTGCAATTTATGAAGATTACTTTATTCATCAAACGATCCTTTTTAGCGGGGAATCTCTATCAATTTATTTCTGTTTTTTCTATCCTTTTTTTAATGAATCATTGCATTTTGTTTGCTCAAGATAAGGCAAATACCTATGTAGCCACACATGAGGATAGCATAGCATTAGAAAATGTGATTGTTGAAAAATATTATGTTGCTGATACCTCTGATTATAGTGAACATTCAGTAAGCCCACTTCCTAAAGGTTCTATTACGTACAGAATTTTTATTGACATGAAACCCAATTATAACCTTCAAATGGTTTATGGAAATCAAAATCATGAGCTTTTCTTTGAAACTTCAACACGTGTTTTTAATGATATAGAAGCAGATGCTATTACAGGTTTTAATGTGGACTTAAAAAAACTCAATAAAGGAAATGTAGCTTTAGATTCGTGGGTTACGATGGGAGCTGCATGTAGAGGTTTCACAGGCATACCTCGGGTGGAAGATACTTCAAAATACTCTTTGATAAGTAATCGTCCTTCTCTAAACAAATCGGATGGACTTATAAAAGGTGTGCTTCCCGATTTCGTGCCTTTCAATTTGGATTTGACTTTTTTTAATAATGACTCTACTGCCAAAAGATTTGCAACAACTAATGGGGCATGGGCTTCACCGGGAGGCGTGAAAGGTCCTACGGCAGAAAACAGAGTGCTGATTGCTCAACTTACCACCGATGGTAAATTATCATTTCAATTGAATGTTCAAATAGGAACTCCAACAGGGGGCTATATTCAATTTGTTGCTTACAAACAGCAAGGTCAAGAAATAGAATTCAAGGGTTTATCTTATAAATAAGTACTAAATAAAAAAAAACATGAAAACAATTTTTACAAGACAATTTTTAGTTGGAATAATTTTTATTCTGACACCATTTTTAAGCAATGCTCAAAATGGACTCGATTCATTAATCGTTGAAAAGTATTACATTTCAAATGCTGTCGACTCTGCAACAAGTGTTGGCATACTACCAGCGAATTCGGTTACCTATAGAATATATATAGACATGAAGCAAGGCTATACGTTTCAAATGGCTTATGGCAATGCCACTCATCCACTTGAAATAAAAACAACAACTTCATTTTTTAATAATGAAGATAGAGGCGCCACAAGCCCTACCTTTAGCAAAGCTCAAGCGAAGTTTAATACCGTTATGCTTGATTCATGGTTAACTGCCGGAGCTGCTTGCGTGGGGAATTATGGTGTTTTGAAATCGGAAGACGATGGAGCTTTAACAGAAGTGAATGCAGATGGAATATTGCAAAATGCAAATCCTTTAGCAGGTATTCCTTTAACACAACAAGACGGCATGCTTGCAGGAACTCCCGGCACTTTTGGAACGATAGGTATTGATGCTGAAATTACAGTTTTTGATGCTACAAGTCAATTAGGAAATTCATTTACAACCACCAATGGTGCTTGGTATTGTTTAGCAGGAGCTGTTGGTCCTGACACAACCAATAAACTATTGATTGCACAAATAACCACAAATGGACAATTGTCTTTCAAACTCAATATACAATTAGGAACTCCAACAGGCGGAACAGAACAATATGTTGCTGAAAATCCAACAGGAGCAGAAATTCAACGCAATTGGTTAGCATTTACTTCCGACCCAATAAATATAGGTGTAAAAGAAATTACTAAAAATAATGCTACGATTTCAGTTTATCCGAATCCATCTAATGGATTTTTCACTTTAGATATTAGTGGTGCGAATCAAGCTTTAGATAATTATTATACCGTATATAATATGCTTGGCACAACTCTTTTAGAAAAGAAGATACATGGTGGTATAGAAAATTACAAAGAAAACATTGATATAACCTCGCTAACTAAAGGAATTTATTTCTTAGAAGTTTCTTGTAATGGTGAAAAAACAACGCACAAATTAGTTAAGAATTAATAGCTCTTGCTAAAAGTACCTGATGCACAAAAAATTTACTTTATGAAATCCTTTAGTATCCTTATTGTCTTAATAGTTTTGTTTACTTTTAATGTTTTCGGGCAATGTATTGTGAGAGGCAAGATAAAAGACAATAATGGGGAAACGCTTATTGGTGCTGCTGTTTATCCAAAATCTAAAATGAGTTCCGGCATCACCACCGACATTCAAGGCGATTATTCATTAAAACTTGATGAAACAGGCACAGAAGTTATCGTTATCAGTTTTATTGGTTATAAAACTATAGAAGATACCATAAAATGCACAAAAGGAACGATTCTTAAAAATTACACTTTAGAATCATCCATAAAATCAATCGGAGGGGTAGTCGTTACTGCTAAGGCAGTTAAAAATAATGATGCACAACTCGATATGATGAAAATTAAATCGTGCGCAACAATAGATTTTATTTCGGCTGAAACAATAAAAAAAACAGGAGATGCAAGTGTTGCCTCTGCTGTTTCAAGAATAACGGGCGTTTCAACCAACAGCGGTGGATTGATTACGGTGAGAGGTATGGGCGACCGTTATGTGAAAACAACTATAAATGGGTCGCGGATTCCTACCTTAGATCCTTTTACAAATAATATCAAACTTGATATAATTCCTTCGAGTTTGGTTGATAATATTGTGATTTCAAAAACTGCTCGCCCCGATTTACCAAGCGATTGGGCAGGGGCATATATCTCAATAGAAACAAAGGATTTTCCGGATACGATGTCTATATCAACCGAGGCATCATTCGGATATAATAATCAGACAACATTTAAAGATGTTCTTTCATCCGAAAAAAGCTCAACCGATTGGCTTGGCTTCGACAATAACTTTCGTGATTATAACCACAAAGATTTTGTACAATTTAACAATACACCTTCTACCTATTTAGAATTTGTTGCCTTAGGTTTGGGTAGCTATTTTAGTTCTTTAGGCGTTAATATGACTACGCCATGGAATGATACCTATTATAAACTTGGACTTATACAATTGGGGTTATTAGGTAATGCACAAATGAATGACCCCATTGCTTTTCAGGATGCAAAAAATCAGTATAACACGCTTGCATATCAAGGTAAAGCATTTGATTTAATCAATGCAAACGCCGTTGAATCGGAAAAGAAATTTAATAACAATTGGAATACAAGCACTCGCAAAGCTCCCTTCAATTATAGTCAAAGCTTCTCTATTGGTAATCAAACAAAGCTGTTTGGACGAACATTAGGATATATTATTGGATTTCGATATTCAAGTGCTACACAATATGACCCGAATGCTATTCGCAACACCTATTCATTTCAGTATAGTTTGCCGGATACCACAACGAGTAAGTTCTCGAAATATCAATCCAATAGTAAAGAAACAAATGGTTGGAGTGGTTTGATAAAATTAGCCTATAAGATTAATAAAAACCACAGTTTGTCTTTTCTGTTTATGCCGAATATAATAGGTGCAAATAATGTTCGTGATGGTGAATATGTGGAACCTGCTTCTAACGACCCCATTAATAATCCTCCCTTACTTACCTTTTCAAAGTATCAATTTTATGAATCGCGGAAGCAATTTATCTATCAATTGAAGTCGGAGCATTATTTTCCTGCAAAGAAAGTAAAGCTTGAATTTAATGCCTCCTATACCAATGGCAAGAGCAGTGCTCCCGATTCAAAAAATAATGTGTTGCATTTTACGGATGGTTTTTTACCTGCTGATTATGCTATATATTTCACCTATCCCACAGATTTGACCCGCTACTTTCGTTATTTGAAAGATAATGTTTTGGATGCTCAAGCTTCTGTTGAGATTCCTATAGGGCAGAAAACGGATGTAGTTCGAAAGATAAAATTTGGCGGTGCCTATATTTATAATTATGTGCAGAACAAAAGTTATGTGTATCAATTTTTAAATGGCACGGGGTTTCAATATCCTTCGATAGCAACTTTAAATACTATTAACTCCGACTCCCTGTATGATATCGTTACTGTGCCTAATGGAGGCGCACCTTATCGTTCCGTTTATGGCTATTATAATAAATATGCCACGCCATTGGATAATTTCTTTGGCAAAAGCCATATCATTTCAGGTTATGTGATGGCAGATTATACAGTGGTTCCTAAATTGAGACTATCAGGAGGACTTCGGATTGAATATGCAAAAATATATACCGATTGTTTTCTGTTTGATTCTTTGGGATTGAAAAAAGATGATTTCAGAAGAATCCTTACTGATGTATGGGGATTGACTGTCAATGTTCAGCCGGGGGATTTGCAAAAGATAAGCTATTTGCCAAGCGTGAACCTTATCATCAAACTAAATAATGATGAGCATGCACCCATGAATTTGCGATTAAATTACAGCCAAACCGTGGCTCGACCAAGCATAAGAGAATTGTCGGAAACCACATTCTATGATTTTGAATCCAATTCGTATGTGAAAGGTAACTCGCAACTTAAAATGGTACACATAAACAATTATGATTTGCGATTCGAGAAGTACTATAAATCGGGCGATAATATTTCGGCAAGTGTGTTCTATAAGGGTTTGAAAAATCATATTGAATTGTCGAATTGGGGCTTTTGTTTGTCATGGATCAACAATCCAAGTTACACAAGTTTGTTTGGAGTTGAGGTGGAAGGCGAGAAGAATTTTTTGAAGAACTTTGAATTTAAAGCCAACCTGACCATGGTGTATTCACAAACGGTGTTGAAGGGCGGCACCATGTATGACCTTGCGGGACATATCTTTGATTTGAAAGGTGGCGACAGACCTATGTTTGGACAGGCACCTTATGTGATAAACACCATGCTGACGTATAACGCTAAGAAAATTGGTTTAGCTGCTACCATCAGTTATAATTTGCAAGGCAGCAAACTTGTTATAATCACCGACCCTACGAAACCTGATATATATGAATTGCCTCGTCATTTATTGGATTTTAAAATATCCCAAAAGATTAGTAAGCGATTCAGTATAAGTCTAAAAGTATTGGATATTCTGAATGCTTCCACTGTTCGTGCTTATGAATATGTGGATAACAAATCCTATTTCAAAAATGTTTGGAATGATATTATCACCAAAAAGAATAATTCCAATACACTCATATACAGTAAATATAAATACGGAACCAATTATGTGCTTTCGGTTTCGTGGAAATTATAAATCAATAATGTCTTTTTAAAACATAAGTACATAGTATTAATTAAAAATCAAATCAGATGAAAAAAGTAGTCATTTTTATTGTTGCGCTATTCGCCTTAGCAGGTATTCAAGCTCAAAACGCTATAAAGAACGTTAGGGTTGAAACCTATTATGTTTCCGATGCTCAAGATGCGACCGATACAACGGGAGGTGGACTATCTCTTGGTTCGAAAACCTATAGAATTTACATTCAAATGGAGGCAGGTTGTCAATTGATGAAAGTGTATGGCGACGCTAATCATGCATTGAAAATAATGAGTACAGCTCCCTTTTTTAATAATACAGACCGCGGCAAAACTTTCGCAAAAGACATTAATAAAAGCAATTATGCTAACAACACCGCTGCCCTCGACACGTGGTTGACATTAGGTCAAACGACAAAAACATCAGCAAACACCTATTTCGGTGTGTTGAAATCGAAGGATACGGATGGTTCTTTTGTGGGCGGAACGAACAATGATGGCGGAAGCACTACTTTGGCGAATGGTTTGTTGACCAATAACGATATTCAGGCAGGTGTGCCGCTGACACAAGCAGATGGCATGATGTTGATGACCACTTTGCCAAGCAATTGGTCGGACTTTGGGTTTACGGATATGGCTTCAGGAGCTGATTCGACCATATTTGGCTCGGTGAAAGAAGGCAATGCGTTCATAAGCAACAATGCCTATCTCCAAAACTCCGGTGTTGTAGGAGTAGCATCTAATGACAATACTGTTCTTGTGGCTCAGTTGACCACCACAGGCGATATTACCTTCGAACTGAATGTAGAAATCAAAGAATTGGATGGCACGATAAGCAAATATGTGGCAAGCGGACCCATTGCAGCCGATGAAAATCAGAGTCCCTATTTAAAATATCCCCCTGATTGTGGTTGTATGGATGCAGCATTTATGGAGTATAGCAATATGTATGTATGCAGTGTGCCCGATTCGTGTAAGACTCGCATTGTGTTGGGTTGCACAGATCCTTTGTCCTGCAATTATAACCCCGATGCTAACGTGAATGTTCCTGCTTTGTGTTGCTATCCGGGCAATTGTGCCGACAGAGATATTAGCCTTGTTTGTCCTGAATTAGGACAAGAATTTAGAGGGAAAATCAAACTATTCCCCAACCCTGCCAACGAGCAAATCACGGTGGAAACAAGTTTGATTGATAATGTAGAAACCAAATTCGTGGTGTATAATTCTTTTGGAAAGATTGAAATTGAACGCAATTTGGGTTTGGTTACAGGCGACATTTCACAAGAGATTTCCATTGCAAATTTAATTCCCGGCATCTATTTGGTGCGTATGTTTACGGATAATTCGGTTACAAGCAATCGCTTTATCAAAAATTAATAGTTTACTTTTGGCTCACTTCAACAGTCTGTTTTCTCTTTATGAAAAATAAAAATTGGTTTTCATTTTCTATAATAATAATGTCAGTTGCATTCTTTCTGATGTTTATAAGCAGTTGCAAAAAAGACACCCCTGCAAGCTTACAAACCGATACGATGACCGACATAGACGGCAATGTGTATAAAACCGTAAGAATTGGCGATCAATGGTGGATGGCGCAAAATTTGAAGGTAAGCCGATATCGTAATGGTGATTCTATTTTGCAGGTATCTGAAATAAATTACGCGCTCGATTCTGCCACTTGGAATCATTTAGATTCGGGTGCTTATTGCATCATTGATAACACCACCGAAACCTCTCAAAACTATCATGGACAGATGTTTGGATATTTATACAATTGGTTTACGGTGAATGATGCCCGCAACATTGCGCCTGAAGGTTGGCATGTGCCAAGTGATGTGGAATGGATTACTTTGGAAGAAACTTTAGGTATGAATCCGAGCGAATCAAACAAGGTGAATTGGCGCGGGACCAACGAAGGCAACAAACTGAAAATAGATGGAGGCTCAAAAGGTTGGAACACCTCATCAGACATTTACGCTATATGGGGAACCAATGACAGTGGTTTTACGGCTTTGGGCGGCGGATGTTGCATGTATAATGGTGTGTGGGGAAATCCTGCCACGTTTGCAACAGGTTTTTGGTGGACATCTTCACCGGAAAAAGACAAAGCTTTTTATAGATATTTGGATTATAACGAAGCAAAAGTGTTTCGATATTACGGGCAAAAAACGTACGGATTCAGTGTCCGTTTGGTGAAAGATTAAGCTATCGTTTCTAAATAAAAATGAGGCTTACGGATGGGTTCGTAAGCCTTTTTTATGTTGAGGTATGACATCTGTTTAGGGGATGTTAGCTCAGGGGGATAGCCCAAGGACCCGACCAGGGACCTGCCAAATTGGGATGGCGATGATTGTACCATCTTACATAAAATTGCAAAAAATCGCCCGCATTCACGCCTTCAATTATCCATAGAGGGGAGGCAGTGGTGAAGCTCACACGGGTGGTGCCATCATCCACATTTTTAATCATATTGCGTTTAACTTTGCCCGGTATCGGCAGGTGAGTTTCGGGGTCTATTTCCAATTCAATCAAATCTTTGCGATAAGCAATTTGAATGCTATTGGCTCCTTTAGGCAAACGGGCGCGTAATTCGCTGCTCGCTGTGTAGCATTTCAGTTGGATGCGTCCATTCCCAATAAACTGATGACGAATATACACCAATTCCGCAATAGGAGTCGTCGGATGCGAATAGCTATGCTTAGGAATGGCGATATTCAATACCTTACGGTCTTCGTCGGTTAAAATATCATTCACGCTTATACGCGTCAATATCGGAGTGAAAAAAGCAATAAACGCATGTTGCGCTTCCAACACCGAAGCACGTTTGCCGCCTATTTTATTGTTTTGCAGAATATGCAATTCATAAACGCCCGGATGCAAAGGGTCGCCCGAACGCCATTTGGCATATCGGGTGCCCACTTCAGTTACTTCCGAAGGCTTCATACCGATATGTTCGCCCCTTGTTATGTCTAGGACGGGTAAAACTTCTTTTAAATATGTCCATAAAATGCCAAAATACGGATCAAATTTATATAAGGAACGAGGAATACGACATTCAGCCATAATTTATCAGATTTTTAGTGGATTTGTACAGATTGGAATATATAGCAATTATAAGTAAGGACTTCAGGATGAAATTTTAAGAACGTCTGAGGAAGATGTGCACGGATTCGCGTTAGCTTAAAGTTGAGCAAAACAGATGTCAAGATGTGTAAAGCTATTTTTAATGATATTGAAATAGTTCTCAAGCGTATTAAAACTATTCTCAATAAGCTTAAAATATCTCTCAATAAAATTAAAAGCATTCTCAATAGCATTAAATGTATTCTCAACAATATTAAAACTATTCTGAATGAGATTAAAATATCTCTCAATAAGATTAAAACTATTCTCAACAAAGATAAATGTATTCTCAATTGTATTAAAACAACTTTCGATGATATTAAATGTATTCTCAATACACTTGAATATCTGTTGAAAGCTATTAAAAGAGATTGGAAGAACGCTAAAACAATATTCAGAAAGCTATAATTCAACTTATTATAGAATAATAATAAAAATAATAGTCTTCCCTTTCCCTTGATGGTAGCTGGATTGCACCCCATTGCCTGTAAAGATGCTTTTAATACGTATGTATGTTGTGTAACAAAAAACATAGGTGCCTCCGAAAATTTTTACAAAGATACAATATCTATAAAAAACAAATGAGAATCTATGGAATTATTTTTCTGTTTTATTGAAAATAAATTCAAATTCAAAAAATTCTATGTTGGGCAGACGAATTTTTAATTGTATGCATATTGCTTTTGATGTTTTGTAAACGGCAATCTTTTAGATGGATACACCTATGTTTATTCAACGTTAAGTATATAATCAATAATGCCTAACATAAAGTTTACAAACACCCCCTAAACTTAATACATATTAATCATTAGGTAAAAAAATGATAACGATAGCTTATCATTCAAACGATTTTCTCGAAGTAATTTTGCACCACAATAAATTTTGTAAAAACTAAAAATGAAAAAAATGAAAAGAACAAGACTTTCGAATGTAATTTCGGCTGTGGTTATTGCAGTGATTTCAATAACATCGAGCTTCGGACAGGTTAGTGACCTGAACAATGGCTCAGAATGCGGATGTCCTTCCGTTAGTTCACGTCAAGAAGTGGATTTAGCTACATTAGCCGTAACGTTGAGTGCTGAGCAATCAGAAATTCAAACCAACACCACGCTAACCTGTGACAAAATTTACACTTTAGACAAAAAAATCTTTGTTGGTTATGGCATCACCTTAACCATTGAACCAGGCACAGTTATTAAAGGTAAATATACCAATGACCCCGTGAAAGCATCGTGCTTGATAGTGGAAAGAGGTGGAAAAATTGTTGCAGATGGCAAACCCAATTGCAAAATTATCATGACAGGCTATGCTGATCCTTTGGATGGTTCTTATTCAGTGACCAACGTAGGTGATTGGGGTGGTTTGGTTATTTGCGGTTTAGCTTCAAACAACCTACAGTATCCTATTAATTATGGTACAGGCAAAAAAGGTGCTAAATGGACCGGAGTTGGTTACATAGAGGGTGCTGACAACACAGTGAAAACCCTTTGGGGCGCAGGCGACACCATCACTACCGTATGTGGAGCACCTGCAAACATCGTTACCACATTTAATGACAATGACAATTCGGGTATCTTACGTTTTGTATCCGTGCGTCATGCAGGAGCTTTAGTAGGTGGCAGCTCAGCAGGAAACGAAATTAATGGTATTTCTTTATATTCAGTTGGTCGCAACACCAAAATTGAATATGTTGAAACAGTTTCGGCTGCTGATGACAATTTAGAGTTATTTGGCGGTACGGTTGACTTAAAACATTGCTCTGTTTTATATGGTGATGATGATTTCTTTGATTATGACTTAGGTTGGACAGGCAGAATGCAATTTTGCTTTGGCATGGCAGGCGATAGTTTGACAGGATTACATTCAACTGATAATGGTTTTGAAGCTGACGCTGATGACAATGGTAGCAGCACTACTTTTGATCGTTCGCATCCTCAAATTTACAACACCACTTTAGTTGGCAATGGTCATATCATCCCAACTGCTGACAACACAGGTGCTGCTGCGATTCAAGCAAAAGAATTAACCGAAGGGGATTTTATTAATAATGTATTCGTTAACTTCCGTTCAGGTTTACATCTTGCAACAAGTCGTTCAACCACCGGCAACGGAAAAGGCGGCGATGCTTATGACAATTGGTCAGACAACACTACTGCTTATGTAAACCCAACCTATCCTACCGGTTCAGGTTATGGTGCTGCTCAAAATGCAAAATTCCACTCTTTAGTTGTAAAAAACAACACCTTCGTACATTGTAATTTAAAGAACATTGCTACTCCAAACGGCATTACCTATTGGATTACCAAAGGAACTATGACCACTTCAGGATCACCTTATGTATATAAAGATGCAACGGCTGCTTCTGCTGCAGATACTTTACAATTTTATAATGATGGCAATCGTCACCCTGCTTCAACACCCGGTATTGATTACAATTGGGCATGGAATTCAGGTCACACCGATTTCACAGCTAACAAATATTATGCTGTTCCTTCAAGCAATTTAACTTCAAACATAACACCTCCAAATGATGGTTTCTTTGATGTGGTTAGCTACAGAGGTGCTTTTGATGCTACACGTTCAAGTTGGTTATCAACTGACAATGGATTCATGTTACCTGTTGCAAGCAAATTGCAAAATGGCAACCCAACGGATTTGAACAATGATGGTATCACTGACATCAACGATTTCAGTATATTCATTGGCAAATTCAACCAATTAGACCAATAGGAAATAACATTTAAAAACATATTTTTTATGAAGAAAATACTCTTAGGCGTAAGCCTTATAGTCCTTGCTATGTTTGGTAAAGCCCAAAATGGCTTGGAAAACATCACGGTGGAGAAATACTATATTTCTACCTCGGCAGACGCGGCAGGCAGTGTCGGTCATGGCACCCTTCCCGTAGGTTCTATAACGTATAGAATTTATGCTGATATGCTTCCCGGTTATAAATTTCAAATGGCGTATGGTAATGCAAACCATAACCTGATTATGACCACTTCTACTACATTCTATAACAGCACAGATTATGGTGCAACAACTCCGGGTTTTAGCAAAACAAATGCTGCAAAATGGACCACCATGTTAGATTCATGGTTATCTGTAGGCGGTGCTTGTTCAGGAAACTTAGGTGTTATGAAATCAGAAGATAATGGTGTGAACAACGTTGTGAACGCTCAAGGATTGTTAGCCAACACGGCTGCTTTGATGGGCATTCCTTTGACAACCCAAGATGGACTGATTGCAGGCACACCTGAATCCGTTACTTTTGTTGGTTTCACCACCCAAGCTGATGTGTTTGGTGATGGTACGGCTAATGGAAGTTCATTTACTTTGAACAACCAAGCTTGGTCATCCTTAAACGGATCAACAGGTGCCACAGCTAATAACAGAGTTTTGATTGCTCAAATTACTACCGATGGTATCTTTCATTATGAATTAAACATTCAAATTGGAACCCCAACAGGCGGCGTTCAAGTGTATGTTTCAAGTAGCCCACAAACTCCTAACGGAAATGGTCAAAACGAAATCACGATTCCTTCTTTAACAGGAACTCTTAACGTAGCTCCATCGGTTAGTATCACTGCTCCTGCTGATAACACACATTCAATTACCGGTGATGTTGTTGCTTTGGCTGCTACGGCTGCTGATGCTGATGGCACTGTTACTCAAGTTGAATTCTTTGTGGATGGCGTTTCGAAAGGCATTGACAACACAGCTCCTTATACCGTTAATTATACAGGCGTAACCGGCACACATACTCTGACAGCCGTTGCTACCGACAATGATGGTTTGACCAAAACTTCAGATCCTATCACACTTATCGTTGCTCCAAACCAAGCTCCAACCATAAGCATCACATCACCATCAAATGGTGCTAACTTCATCACAGGTGCTGTTGTTGCTATTGCTGCTACGGCTGCTGATTCTGACGGTACGGTTACTTCTGTTGAGTTTTTTGTGGACGGTGCTTCCGTAGGCGTTGACAATTCAGCTCCTTATACAGCCAATTACACAAGCGTTTTAGGACCTCATACCTTAACAGCGAAAGCTACTGACGATCGTAGTGCTCAAACCACTTCATCAACAATATCCATTAGTGTGTTGAACAATGTTCCCCCAACAGTTAGCTTAACAGCTCCATCAAATGGTTCATCTGTTACAGCTCCTACCGCAGTAACTATCAATGCTACCGCTGCTGATGCTGATGGCTCTGTTACCAAAGTAGAATTCTACGTAAATGGTACTTTAATAGGTGAAGACCTAAGCGCACCTTATTCTTTTGTTTGGACAAGCGTTGTTGGCACAGCCAATATCACCGCAAAAGCTACTGACAATGGTGGTGCATTCACCACATCTTCTACAGTTACTATCTCTGTTTTAGATCCATTTGCTTTACCTTACAAAGTGGGTTCGGTTAGCAGTTCATGTGCCGCATCAACATTCACCCTGCCTTTTATCGCTGTGGATTCTGTTCACAATGTGATTGGATATGATATGGTTTTAAATTATAACATCAATAAAATAACTCCAACCGGTATTGTTACCAAAGTTGGTGATTTAGTAAATGCTAATTACTTTGATATTACAAAATATATCAACCCTGTTGCAGGAACTATCAACATCACTTTATCTTTAAATGGCAGTGCTCCTGTAGGAACTTATTTTCATGGCGTGGGTAACTTGTTTACCATAAGCTTCAACAAAGCAGGTGGTTTCAACAATGTTGATACCGCTACCGTTAGCGTTACAGGATTGCAAGAAAGTTATATTACAGGTGTTTCTACCAAATTAGCGGAAGCAGGAAAATACATTTCTTACAAAGATAATATCTTCAATGGCACCTTACAATTTTGGAATGCTTACGATCCTATTCAATATAATGTTGCCAATCCAAATCAATATTTGATTACCAATATTTATGGAACAAATGGTGCATGCGTTGCTTCTCCAACAGCAGTTCAACCTAACACTTCAGGTGTTTTCAACTACGACATCAACAATGGTCAATTTATCTCCATTAAAAGAGACATTTTACCTACAGTTGATATGATGTCGGTTTTGAATGCAGGTACGGATGTATTTCTTGCTAAAAAAGTAGTTACTTCAAATCCAACGTTTATTCCTAACGTATATCAAATGATTGCTATGGATGTTAACATGGATGGCGTTGTTAGTGCCGGCGATGTTTCTCAATTAAGCCAAAGAATTGTATTGGCGATTCCTGAATTCAAACAAGCTTGGAATTATAGTGTTGGTGGTGTTTCGGATGGTCGCCCTTCCAAAGATTGGGAATTCGTGGATTTAACCACAGTGACCAACAATGCTGCTTATCAAATTTCAACTACCTATCCTGCCAATGATGGCGTTGGATTCTCCAAATCACATGTTCCTTCAGTTGCTTTCTGTTTGGAGCCTCCCGTGTTAGATTACAACACATGTCCACAAATCACCAACGAAACCTACGAAGGTATCTTATTGGGAGATGTTGACGGAAGTTATAAAAACATTGCTGCCGATGGTCTGCTGAAAGAAGGCTTACAATTGACAACCGACACCGTTATGTTTGATTTGGCTCATGCTATTTATTCAGGTGGTGATGTTAGTGTGCCTGTTTCTATGATTACCAACACTGTTGTTAATGGTATAGATTTCGCAACAAAATATAACGAAAATATGTTGACCTACGATTCTACTTTTGACCAAACCGGTTACTTAGACGCGTATTCTTATTTCAACACAAACGACAGAACCATTCGTTTTTCGGCTACAAATATCTCAGGTGGAAACATCCAAGCCGGTGTAACTTTAGTGTTGGTTCGTTTCCATAACTTAGATGGAACTATGATTCCTGCTTACTTAGATTCAGTTAGAGCTTACATCAATGGTAGCCCTGCTATCATCAAATTGACTTCGCCTACAGTAGGTATAGCAACCAACAAAGCTGAACGCAATGTTACTGTTTATCCAAATCCAACGACTAATATTTTGAATGTGATTGTTTCCGAAGATTCAAAATTGGAAATGCTTGATTTGAATGGCAAAGTTGTTGTTGCTGAAACCAATGTGAATGCAAAACAACATCAAGTGATTGATGTTACTTCTCTCGCCAATGGCGTATATATGCTAAAAGTGTATAACGACAAGTATGTGAAAATGCAAAAAGTTGTTATTAATAGATAACATGGTTAGTGAATAATGAAAAAAAGCCCCGACAATTGTTGGGGCTTTTTTTATTTTAGTAAGCTTTTTAAAAATTCAAGAAGATCTAAGTTGTATTAATTGCTGTTACACTTCAAATTTATAACCGACGCCTTTCACGGTTTTGATGTTTTCGATTTTTAGTTTCTCGCGCACCTTGCGTACATGCACATCCATGGTTCTTTCGCTCGACAGGGTTTGTCCCCAAATGGTAGAAAATATTTCGTGGCGGGTGAACACCTTGTTTACTTTGGATACCAACAACCACAACAATTCAAATTCTTTTCTTGGCAGTATGATTTCTTCATCATTATGAACCACCATATATTTTTCTTTATAAATAACGATATCGCCCACAATTTTTTTATCGAAGGTGTCTTCAAAATAAGTGAAACGTCTCAACAAAGCTTTCACTCTGCGGACGAGCAAACGGGGGTTGATAGGTTTCACGATATAATCATCGGCACCGGCATCAAATCCTGCAATTTGAGAAAAGTCTTCGCCACGAGCCGTCAGAAATACGATGATAGATTTATGTAATGACGAAATAGTTTTCATTTCTTTGCAGGTTTCTATGCCATCCAATCCGGGCATCATCACATCCAAAATGATGAGATGAGGTTTGTTTTCTTCAGCAATGCGCAAAGCATCTTCACCATTTCCGATTCTTAAAACGGTATATTTTTCCTTAGTCAGAATAGCTTCGAGCATATCGAGCACATCCGCTTCATCGTCCACCAATAGTATTTTATAATCTTTATTTTTCATTTCAAAAAGTAAGAAAGACAAAAATATACATAATATCTAAACAATAAACAACTATAAAAGAACTTAATGAAATCTTAATGTTGTCTTAATGTAAACATAACATTGAAGGGCTAAAAATGAATTTGTATTAATGGTTTATCTGACGATAAACTCAACTGAAAAGGGTAGCTTTTCTTTCCAAAACTTAATATAAACATAATGATTTAGTAATACTAAATAGCTCAGTATTATTTACTTTTGACTTTTAAAATGGAGAAAAAAATACACGCTAAGTTATAAAGAATTTAATAAAAAAGAAAAACCGGAATTAGTAAATAGAGAAGTTAGTTGGCTGTATTTCAATAGCAGAGTGTTGCAAGAAGCAGCAGACACACGAAATCCATTAATAGAGCGACTCAGATTTAGATGCAGGGAAACACACTTTCAATTTTGATGCAAAACAATTGGGTTATTCATCCTGAGTTTATTTTTTGAAATTATCTATCAACGATAAAATAATCACAAAAAAGATTATTCAAACAAACTAAACCAAAACCTTGTTTGTAAACGAAATCAAATAAATAATCATGAAAATAATTACAAGAAATCAATTGAAATTTGCCGGAGTACTTATCCTATTGTCTGTTGCTTACCAATATGGATTAAACATTATTCATAATTATAATGAGTTGCGTTTCGTTTTGGCTTTTCAATTTTTTTATTTTGGTTCTATATTCTTTTTCGTGTGGTTATTTGGCAGAAAAGAAAACGTTTCAATTTCTATTGTAGATTTAAGTTTCAAGTATCATATTATAACTTATGCTATTTGCAATAGTATTGCTGAGCTTTGGTTTCATTATAATCTTCAATCGAACTGTGAAAACATAAGTTATGTTCACTTAGGCGGTTTGTATTGGGGTTTAGGATTATTGGTTCATTTTTTTCTATTCAATATTTTTTCAAAGAATATGGAATTAGGGTTTGAATAAATATGAATGTAAACATTCATGTTTAGAGGTAAGTTTTCACAGTAGGCATTAATAAACAAAAATGCATATATAGATCAGGAAGTTCAACACCTGTTTAAATTTCACAAAATTATCATAGGGAAAGTTTTCTGATCTTCAATAAATAAAAAAAGGCTTGACATTGTCAAGCCTTTTTTTTAGTAGTAGATATTCATTTATTATTGCTTGATAATCTTGAAGGTTTTGTAATTGTTTATCTTAATGAAATAGATACCTTTGCTCAAAGTTTCCATTCCAATTGTAATTAATTCGTCGCTTGAAGTTACAGATTTTAAAGTCTGTCCACATACATTGATGAGGTTAATGCTTATGGTTTCATGCGTGTTGTTTTGGACATTAACAAGGTTTTGAGTAGGGTTAGGGTAGATGGAGATTTGATTTGCTATATCATTTGATGCCACAGCGGCAATCGTTTCTGTTTGATATCCACAATAAATAGGGTTAGTCCAAGAAATGCTACTGCTTCCCGATAACAATTCAATACGATAGAATGCTCTTTGATAGGGAGTGTCGGTAAATTCTATCGTTGGATTTGAAGAAGAAATAGCAAGGGGTTGACTAAAGAGCGGTATGCCATTTTTAATCACTTTTACACTTAAATTTGAGCCACTGCCAACCAAATTAACGCGAAAAGTTACGGCAGAATTGGTGTCGGCAATGGCATCTCCCATCATATAATTAAAGGTATTATTCCCATGTATATCTGCAAAGAACTCACAACGCGGATCGGTTGGCGAATTGCTGATACAAACATGCCCGTTTCTTATTCCATCAATAATTCCTTCTCCATTTGGTTCTGCTGAATAAACCCATGTGGAAGGCGAACCTAAATTTGGATACACAGAAGGAAGCCAATAACTGAGTTTGTGCATATCACTACCACCTACGCCCGTAATTCTTTTGCCCGACATCAATAATGGTTCCCAAACGGTGGTAATAACACTATTATTATTGCTCAGCAGGTAAGAAATAGGACCATTGAGTATTTCAATACTTGGAAATTCGAAATCATAACCTACATCCCAAAGCAATGCGCCATTTAATGGATGATTTATTGAGAATAATCCGCCTTGCGATTTGACTATACTTGCAGCTTTAGCAGGTTGTTTCGCTGTGTTGGCAGCAAATATAGAGTCGTAAGGAAATGGGGCGCTGTTCCAAATGCCTGCATGACCAATGTCGGTTGTCCATTCCATACCATAAAGCAAAATCATGTTGTTGCTATGATAGGCTGTGTCCGACCACGTGATAGGATTGCCCACATAAGGGGTGTAAGTGTTGTCGTGGTCGGTAATCACATAAAAGTTGAATCCTTTGCTTTCGGCATTAGCAATAATGCTCGATACAGGCGAGTCACCATCGCTGTAGGTGCTGTGGGAATGTAAGTCACCTTTATACCAATTCCCTGTTTGCGAAAAGCAAACGTTGGCGGTGATGACAAATACTGTCAAAATTGAAAATAATTTTTTCTTCATAGTGCTTAAAATTTTTAGTTAATTAATGGCATCAAAATTAGCACTTCAACTTCACGTACATATTTTGTTTACATCATCAAATTATCAAATAATTGTTGAGTATCGGAACTTTGACCTAACATTCGTTATGTCTTAATTTCTTTAGACAAACATTATCCGTTTAGATGAGCAATTTTGTTTTGATAGTTATGCGAAAAAAGATAGATACAAAAGAAAAATACGGTGGATTGAAACATGAAATCAAAAAAACTTATCCAAAAGAGTCGCTTTTCTCCTCAAAACTTAATGTAAACTTAAACTTTTCGTAATATTCAATAACTCAGTAATATTTAATTTTGGCACTTCAAGTTGAAAAATTAATTTGAACGCTAAGTTATAAAGAATTGAATAAAAAAGAAAAATCGGAATTACTAAACAGAGAAGTTAGTTGGCTGTATTTCAATGGAAGAGTGTTGCAAGAAGCAGCAGACTCACGAAATCCATTGATAGAGCGACTCAGGTTTCTTGGCATTTTTTCGAACAATAGAGACGAGTTTTTTCGTGTACGTGTGGCTACCTTGACGCGTTTGTTGAAAATACAGCAAACGCAGGAAGCAGGTTTAGTGGACCCCCGAAAAGTGTTAGACCAAATTGACGAAATTGTTAGTATCGAGGAAAAAGAATTTATGAAGACATATCATCAAATTCTTGAGGAGATGGCTTCTAAGAATTTGTTTATCATAAATGAAACGGAACTTTCTGCCGAGCAAGGCGTTTATCTGAAAAAATATTTTTTGGAAACCATTCGCCCCTGTCTTTTTCCGATAATGATAAGCAATTTGAAAGATATTTCGACCCTGCGCGACAGGTCAATCTATTTGGCGGTGAGTTTGCGCAGGAAAAGCAGGTTGATTAAGGAAGAATATGCGCTGATTGAGTTGCCCACCAAAACTATTTCGAGGTTTTGTATTTTACCCACCGAGGGCGATAAAAAATATGTGATTCTATTGGACGATATCGTGCGTTATTGTTTGTCGGATATATTTTCGGTTTTTGGGTGGGATGCTTTTAGCGCCTATACGGTGAAAATTACCTTGGATGCTGAGATTGATATTGACACCGATGTGTCGAAAAGTTTTTTGGAAACCATGACCGAAAGCCTGAAACAACGAAAAAAAGGAAATCCTGTACGATTTGTTTATGACAAAGACATGCCAATCGCGTTGTTAAAAACCTTAACCAAACTGTTGAAGATTCGTAAAGAAGACCCCATTAGAGGTGGAGGCAGGTATCATAACTTTAAAGATTTCATGCACTTCCCTAATCTGGATCATCCCGAATTGGAATACGACCCTTTGCCACCATTGCGCCATAAAGACCTTCCCACTCATAAAAGCATACTTTCTGTTATTCGAAAAAAAGATATCATGCTGCATTATCCGTATCAATCTTTTCAAATCATCATTGATATGTTGCGTGAAGCATCCATTGACCCTAAAGTGCGCTCCATAAAAATGACTATTTATCGCGCAGCAAAAAATTCTGATGTGATTAATGCCTTGCTGAATGCTGCCCGAAATGGAAAGAAAGTTACTGTTTTCATGGAGTTGCAAGCGCGATTTGATGAAGAGGCAAATATTTTTTGGACGGAACTTTTGCAGGAAGAAGGCGTGCGTGTCATACAAGGAATTCCGGGCTTTAAAGTCCACAGCAAATTGATTTTGATTCGAAGCAAAGAGAATGAAAAAAACATCTTTTATGCTAACATAGGTACGGGGAATTTTAATGAAGATACGGCACGTGTTTATGCCGATGATAGTTTGTTGACCTCCGATTCTAAGATTACTGCCGACGTGGCGAACGCCTTTAATCAAATGGAAGCCAATTATCGTCCAATGAAATATAAAGCATTAGTGTTGGCGCCGTTCATGATGCGTAATACTTTTATGAAAATGATTTCGCATGAAATTCGGAATGCAAAAGCCAATAAACCGGCATGGATTCTGATAAAATTAAACAATTTGGTTGACGAAACCATCATCCAAAAACTGTATAAGGCGAGCCAGGCAGGCGTGAAAATCAATCTTATTGTCAGAGGTATTTGTGTGTTGAAACCCGGTGTGAAAGGTTTGAGCGATAATATTGAAGCCATCAGCATTGTTGACCGATTTTTGGAACACTCACGGGTGCTGGTGTTTTGCAATGCAGGCAACCCTCATTATTTTATTACATCGGCTGACTGGATGATTCGCAATTTCGACAACCGTATTGAGGTGGCTTGCCCCATTTATGACACGGATTTGCAAAAAGAACTTATGACGATGCTCCAAATTCAAATGGCTGATAATGTTAAATCACGAGATTTGAGCAGTAAGAAAATTAATGCTTACGCTAAGACATCGAAACAAAAAATACATTCACAACCGGAAATTTATAATTATTTTAAAAAATCTCTTGAAACCGAAGAAACGGTATAAGTAAACATTTTATTCAGCTTCGATTCAAATTTACTAAAAAAAACAATGAAAACAATCTATATAATACGACACGGAAAATCGGCACACGACAATATCTATGTTTCAGACCACAACCGCGCTTTGTTGCCCAAAGGCGAAGAGCGTACGAGATTAATCGCTGAATATATAAAGAAAAACAAATTTCCGTGTCAGCTAATTATTAGCAGCAGTGCCGTGAGAGCAATCGAAACGGCTCGCATCATTACTACTGCGTTTCCTCCTTTAGACTACGAAATTGTGGTGGAGCCACGCTTGTATAACGCCTCGGCTTCAGAATATTTAGATATTTTGCTCGAATTGGACGATACCATTTCTCAAGTTGCCATAGTGGGTCACAATCCGCATATTACTGATTTTGCCAACAATTTCTTGAGCGAAAAATTAGAAAAAATGATTACTTCCGCTGTAGTTTGTATCGAAATCAACGCCGACAAATGGACCGAATTGCCCATTGCTCCTTACGATAAAAAATTTATAATCACCTTTAAAATGTTATAGTATGTTATTTGCCTCTATTGATATCGGAACGAACGCCGTTCGTTTGTTATTTTCAAATGTTTATCTTCGTGATGAACAAATTTATGCTGAAAAAGCTTCGCTCATACGCATTCCGGTGCGTTTGGGTGAGGATGTTTTTTCGATAAACTACATATCGGAAGATAAATTAGAGCATTTACTCAAAACCATGCGTGCTTTTAAACTTTTGTTGGAAGTTTACCGACCGGTAGCCTACATAGCCTGCGCCACTGCAGCCATGCGCGAAGCTACCAATAGTGACGAGGTGGTCAGAAGAATTAAAGAAGAAGTGGGCATAGACATAAAAGTGATTAGCGGCAACGAAGAAGCCGACATCGTTACGGCAAGCAATCATGTGCTTTTGTACGAACCTTTTAAGTATAAAATGTATGTGGATGTGGGCGGTGGAAGCACCGAAATTTCTCTGTTAGATAACAGAGAACACGTGGAATCAAAATCGTTTAAAATCGGAACCATTCGCTATTTAAACAATAAAATAGAAGCAAAAGAATGGACAAAGATGAAAGATTGGTTGGAACAGTTTCAGGATGACTTTGGCAGGATTTATTTGATAGGTTCGGGCGGCAACATCAACAAAATCACAAAACTGTATGGCAATAAAGAAACCTTTACGATTAATAGAGACGATTTGATGAGAGCTTATGAGCATTTATGTAAATATACATTAGAAGAACGCATCGAAATGTTGGGTTTGCGCCCCGATAGAGCCGATGTTATTGTGCCGGCTGCCATCATTTTTATCAAAATAATGAATTGGATACGTGCAGGCTTTGTTTATGTGCCTAAAATCGGCTTGGCAGATGGATTGATTTACAAAGTTTATGACGAATATCAAAAAAAAGTATCCATCTTAAACTGATTCTTTCATTGCATACCTCTTTTTGTCCCATAGACAATCCTATCACAAAAAAAGCTTAGGACTATCCTCAAGGTCCTAAGCTTTTTTTTACACTAACTTTTTTAAGCGTGTAGCGAAAACAATTAACTAATTATCGCATTCGCTACTTTGCTTTGCGATGCCGGTTTTTTTGTTTTTTTGTCCACATACACTGCAATATAATATTCTATTGTTCCCACTTTTCCTTGTGGAAGCGCATATTTGAATTTTCCTTTAACGGCTTCGCCCAAATAACCGCCGCCATTCGAAATCAAGGTCGTTAAGTTAGAAGGCAATATGCCGCCTGTTTGACCATAAACATCTGTCCGCAAAGCGTTTTCGGGCAATTTCTTTTTTCCGTTATCTTTATTGATGATATGTAAAGTATGCTGACCCGAGATATTGATATCAATATCCGAAATCAAAGGAGCCGTTTCCGATAAATCAGGAGGTGGATCTTTTTCGCCTTTAATGCCATAACCCAACAACTTTGGAATGGCAGGGTCGTCGTTGGCAGCAGTTTGTGTTTGTGTAGCCCATTTGCTCACAAAAATATCATTCAAATCATCTTCGGCTGTATAAATTAGCTGTGTGTTATTCGCTAATTGTTCTTTCAATGAGGCGTTGGTTTGATAGAGTTCGCCCAAATCGTTCAATTTTCCATCAACAATAGTTGTTGTAGGCTTCAGGTCGGGAACTAAAGTAGGGTTGGCAACATGAGCATCTTTAATTGCTCGCATTTTGTTGAGTTTTGCTAAGCCTGTTAATCCGTAAAATTTTAATACGACGATTAATTTCTTTACTAATTTTTTCATGTGTTTTGGTTTTAATGGTTTATAAATACTTCTAAAAATGTTTATTTTTGTTGAGGATAATGTTTGTAATTTTTTGTTCTAAATACTTTATACGCAAAATTAAATAATTCGTTTCAATTAGGATAAAAAATTTTCATTTATTTTTTTAAGTGACCAATAATAATTCTTGAAACAAGCGGAATATCTTCATTCCTGTTCATTTTCGTGCTATCTCATCTCGAAAAGTCAAAACCTAAAGTTTATCAATGGAAAGATGCTTTCGGCAAGAAGAAGTGCGAAAATTTACCATTTCGGAATATCCAAAATACAACGGATTAAATTTCGATGAAATTATAGAAAGTTTGTGTTTGTAATTTTTTTCATATCTTTGTACCAAATTTATTTAACATGGCACGTATAGCAGGTATTCAAATCGAAAAAGACAGCAAAGGTCATTTGACTTATGCACGTATCAATTTAAAAAAACACAAAGATTTATTTCCTTACTTGGAGCAAAAAGGAGTAATTGAAGAGGAAATAATTATCAATCCTGATGATTATATTACTGGAGATGAATTATTAAAAAGATTACGTCCACGATTAAAAAAATTATTCAGCAAATGACAATCGTATTTTCAAAAGAAGTCGAAAATTATTTATTTAACTTAATGGAAGTATTGTATAATAAGGAATATTTTTCATATTATGAAACTTCAAATAAGTATGTTTCAAAGTTAATCAAAGAAATTAAAACAACAATTCATCTAAAACAAAAACACAATACACCGTTCAATTTAAAAAAGCATGGACTTTATTACAAGAAGTTTTCAATAAACAAAGGAACCTCATGGGTTGTTTTTTACAATTATAGCAAAGGGACATATTACATCAATTACATTTCAAATAATCACGCACCGGATGCGGAATTCCTAGAAGGATCAAAATAATAATCCTTATCAAATCCTATCAAAATTCTTACCAATATTGTGACCTACAGAAGTGATTTTTGCAATGTCAAAAGTCATTATTATGTTTACTAAAATTACTTTTGTGTTTTCAGAAATCATTTCTGAAGCTACAAAAGTTGTTTTTGGGTTTACAAAAATCGGTTTTGAATCTACAGAAATCCGTTTGTTGATTACATAAGTAGATTTTGTATCTACAAAAGCGGTTTTTGTATCTACAAAACCGGTTTTTGTAGATACAAAACGGATTTATGTAGATGTTGATTTATCAGTTTTCTTGTTATAAAGTCTGAGTGGATGTAGCAATTAACAAACTGAAAGAGCAGTTAATCAGTTATTTCGACACCCGACGGAATGCATTTAGTGCTTGGCTTTCTTGTTTTCATTATTATGAGCATGATGTGTCTGATAATTTATTTCCGTTAGATTCTTTTTTATTGTCAAGAAAACAAAGCTCATAAAAAACAATTGGGCAATCAACATCCAATATTTTGTTGCCCATATCAGTATGCCAATATCACCAATATGTTGTTTGTAAAGAAGTAAAAGTACATTATTATGAATTACATCTATTGTTATAATTAGTAAGGTCAAAACAACGCCCAACTTAGGTCGAATCAGTAAAAATAAGGCTGCGATGATGTCAACAAAGGTCAAGCAATCCCAAAAAATTGTTGAGAAAAAAGGATGATTCGTATTGTGGGTGAAAATGCCATTCTCAAAAATCCATAGCACATGAGTAGAGGCTCCTCCAAGCATTGAAAGGCATTGAATTGCAAGGATGATTCTTGTTTTTTTATTTAGTTTTTGGAAGAGCATTTTTATTGTTCAAGCTTTCTTTTCTTTTTCCTTTTAAAGAATATGCCTATCAAAATACTAATTAGAATTAAAACCAACCAATTGATTGTAATAGTAGCTACCTCAAAACGATAATTTCTATCAAGTCCATATTTAAGGGTGTACAATACAAAAGCAATAATAGTTCCCACGAAAGGTAGTAGTAGAATCCATCGGATGGCTCTTTCCAAACGAATTGGCGTAGAAAAAACGGGAGCCATAAAAAAAAATGAAAGGCTCATCATAAAAAAGCCTAACTCTTCCATGGCAATGAAAATTCCATGCCCGTTATATTGCGATAGCAAGGCAATGCCATCGGTTTCGCCTTTCATGAAGCTGATGGGGACAACCGAAAATTGAATAAAATAATCAGCCAATAGAACAATGGTAGCAATCATTGCGAAAGAAATTCCAATAAAACTGAATATTTTTTTCTCCGCCGGCATTATGAAATGAATAGAAATCATAAAAATCATGAACGTGACGAGTTGGATAATGGCAAAATACATCCAATAATAATCTCTTGGGTAATACATCAGGCTATTGAGAAAAGGATATTCCATACAATTTCCCGTACAATATGGTCCTGCCGGAGGTATGGCAGTCATCGCAAAACCAAATGTAATTAATGTAATAATCGTCAATAAAAACGACGCATAATATCCTATTCTTATTGCATTAAAATTATCATCGCTTCTGGTTTTCATATTTTTCATTACGTATTAAATTAGTTTATCTTAGCGTTTCTTTGGTTGCATAAAACGTGTTTATTATGCTCAATATTATGTATCCCATTTTCGCATTCTATCATACAAAATAATCCCTTCGTATTTGTCGAGTGTAATAGATTCGGAGTGTAAAGTGTCGGCATGGA
The DNA here is from genome assembly GCA_903916135.1 of uncultured bacterium. GTDB lineage: Bacteria > Bacteroidota > Bacteroidia > Bacteroidales > CAIWKO01 > CAIWKO01. The sequence goes on along the minus strand of CAIWVT010000133.1, from coordinate 5,093 downwards.
TTTCGTTTGTTGAATAGATTTTCTTAAATTCGGTGTGTTCGGGCAAATCTATACGGCGTTGTTTGGGTTTGAAATTGATGAGAATTAAATATTTTTGATTTTCAAATTGACGAAAATATCCCAACACGCCATCCCTTCCTTTGATGAAAGGAATCCAATCGCCCTTATGCAATGCAGGATTTTCATTGCGCAAAGCGATTAAAAATTTATAATGATTCAAGATGGAATAATTGATTTCTTCTAAGGTTTTCACACAACGATGTCGCCATTTGGTGTCAATCGGAAGCCACGGTTTGACAGTGGAAAATCCACCGAAATCATCATCGTCCCATTGCATAGGCGTGCGGCATTTATCTCTGCCGGTGTAGAGGGGCCAAATCTTTTTGCCCAAAGGGTCTTTCAGTTCGTTTTTCGGAATCCGCACATTGCCCATGCCAATTTCTTCGCCATAATAAATAAAAGGCGTTCCTTTTACGGTGAACTGAAACAAAGCGATGAGTTTTGCCACGTCGTGTTTGTTGCGCCGAAACCACAAACGATTGTAGTTGCGCCCCAAATCGTGGTTGGAAAACACATGAGTAGCCCATTCAATTTTATCGGCATTGTTGTTCCATTTTTTGAGATATTTATAGTAAACACGCGCGTTGAAAGGGCGAAACACCAACGAAAAATCGAATGCCAAATGCAAGCGTCTTTTGTTTTTGTTGATATATTTCATCACCGTTTTAGGCTTTCCGGGCGGCAACACATAAATTTCGCCTATGCTGACGCGGTTGGGATACGTGTCCAAATGTTTTCTCAAACGTTCCACAACTTTGAAAGTTCCTTTTCGATTTCTGTTATAAATATGCTTTTGAAACCATGGGAGAAAGGCAAACACGGGGTTTGAGCGCAATTGTTTATCCTTCACTATCATATTTATCACATCCAAGCGAAAGCCATCCACGCCCTTTTGGAGCCAAAAATCAATAATCGCAAAAAATTCGTCAGCCATTTCTTTGCAGCGCCAATTCAGGTCGGGTTGCTCTTTCAAAAAAGAGTGCATATAATAGCTTTGCGTCGTTTCATCAAACTGCCATGCACTGCCGCCGAAAGCATTTTTCCAATTGTTTACAGGTTTCTTTTTAAGCCCGTCAGACCATAGATACCAATCTCTTTTCGGGTTTTCGCGTGATGATTTCGATTCCAAAAACCATGGGTGTTGGTCAGAAGTATGGTTCATCACCAAATCCATTATCACGCGAATATCGCGCTGATAACACGCATGCAATAACTGATTGAAATCGTCCATCGTTCCATAAATAGGATCAATTTCATAATAATCACTTATGTCATACCCAAAATCTTTTTGCGGCGATTTATAGATGGGCGAAAGCCAAATGGAGTTGACTCCTAAATCTTTAATGTAATCAAGTTTACGAATAATGCCCTGCAAATCGCCCAACCCATCGTGATTCGAATCATAAAAACTCATTGGATAAATGTGGTAAACAACTCCGTGTTTCCACCACACATGCTCCGAGTCTTCCGTTTTAGTTGATGAGGTGAACATCGGTCATCAGTTTTTCTAAAATAGTGTCAGATGTGTAATTTTTAGCTCTAAGTAGCGCCTTTTCTTTAAACTCTTTTCTATGATTCTCATCGCTGAAAAAGAAAGTAACGCGGTCAATCATTTCCTTTAGGTTGTTGACTAAAAATCCCGTTTCATTGTCCAAAATAATATCTTTCGGACCTTTCGTTTTGTAAGAAACCACAGGCAATCCACAGCTCAAAGCTTCCAACACCACACAACTGAAGGTGTCGAACTTAGAAGGCAACAACAACAAATCGGCAGAGGAATATATTTCGGGCAATTGTTCATGATTCACCCATCCCATGAAAATAGCATCGGGCAAAGCTTCTTTCAATTCCGCTTCGGCAGGGCCTGTTCCTGCTATCACAACCTTAATGTCTTTGAACTTATCTTTGATGGAACGATACACATCCACCAACTCAAAAACCCCTTTTTCATTGCTGATGCGTCCGGCAAAAAGCAGGACGGGTTCATTGTTTTTTAGTCCGAAAAGCTCTTCTTTTTTACTTACAGATGGAACAAAAAAGTTGTCAACCCAATGTGCGGTCAAATGTACTTTTTCGGGCGCAATCTCCATGTTTCTTCCTGTCAGCCATTTTTCCTGATCGGTGTTCAACACAAAAACTTGGTCGTAAGCGCGATAATAAGCGCGTAACATTCTGCGGAAACGGTCCAAGTTCGATCGTTCTAAGTTCAGCACTTTTCTGCCAAACATAATCCAATCCGTGTGGATAAAGAAATTTGTTTCCACCGTAAAAGCATGTTTCAAATACAATGCCGCCAAGCCCATTGCTCCTTCCGTAGAACACATCACGCGGTCATATTCATTCCGTTGAAATATTTGATGAATCTCTAAAAAGTTAGGGATATTAAAATTCTGATTCACATACATGGGCAGCGTGAACTCCAACAAAGGCCTCACCACAATCAAATGGTCGTCCGCTTGAATCGTATTGCTGCAAACGATAATATCTATAGGAAGATTTCTGCTTTTGATTTCTCGATGCAAAGTTTGCAAAAACATCGAAACGCCATTCTTGTCGTCATAGGTATCCGTCAGCCATAACATTCTCTTGGGATGTTTGAACTTGTCAAGCTTCTCAGCAAACTGATTCAGCAAAACACGATTGTTATACAACACTTTTGCGCTTGTGTAATGTGCTGCCAAAATCAAACCGGAAGCCAAAAACGGAAACGACAATCCATCTAAAAATCCTTGTATGTCGAGTTGTTTCTTTTTTCCTTTCTTTTTATCGTTTTTGCCCAACAACACTCTTAAGTCACTTGGTATTTCTAATTTCTGTAGGATTGTATTAAAATCAATACTTTTAAATTCGTCCGTAGCCGTCAAATCTTTTAGTTTTTTATCCAAACGACCATAGAGTAATTCCACAAGATTGGTATGAATAGCATTGATGGCATTCTGATATGATTGTATATTTTCACCTTTTCTATCATGATGAGCACTCGCAATCTTGATGGCTTCATCAAAAACAGGTTTATAGCCTTTCGAAATAAACAAACGTTTCATTTTGTTAGGCTGCTTGCCCAAAATGCTTTTGTGAAACAGTTCGATAAACTTCATCGTAACTTTATGATGTTGCAATTCCGAAAAAGCATTAGAGATAATGAAGGCTAAAAACTTATCGGTGTTTGTCCCTTTGTGCAGCAATATCCGCAGCAGACCTGAATCCTTTTTGTTTAAACCAATTTGGCATACATAATCCAACAGCGCAATCGTAAGCTTCTCCGAATTATTGTGCGAACCATAAGGCACCATTTTTCCTGCCCTGAGTGCCTCCAAAGCTAACTCTGATGGGGTATTATGTTTCAGGCGCTCGCTTAAATTGGGGATGTATAAATAGGTTCCTGTTTGTCCGGCAAACAAACCAATATGACTATCGGATCCTCCCGACATAGATTTCTGATAAGGATTGTTGCTATATTTTAGTACATCCACTTTATGTTTTAAAGCATATTCCACTATCACTTTCGGCGTCAAATGTTCAATCCATTCTTTCGTGAGCATGTTTTGCCATGAATCGCGTTGACCATTAAATATCTCAAAGCGGTCGAACACTACCGATAATTTCTCAAAAAACTCAATCGGTGGGATGCTTGACGAATAATAGTACAGCGGATGCGCCCAAATAGTTGGAATATCATTCTGAAAAGCGTATTCCAAAAACTGATACAGATTCCGTCTTATTTTATTTAAAACCTTTTCTTGTTCCTGATTAAAACCAAAAGTCAACACATGAATTCCAATATTGAAGTCGGGAACTGTGCAAGTAAATTCAGCCCCCACCAAAACATCTATTCCTTTTTCTTGCAATGAAAAACAGGAACGGGCATTGTTGTGATTGGTGATTGTGATTGCATCCGCATTGTTTTCTTTCAACATACGGATTAAATCTTCTGTTTCCAACCACGTTTCAGGGACTTTTAATATTCTCCCCAAAATTTCATCGGGCACATCGCTATTCAAATCATGGCAGTGTAAATCTATTTTTAATAAATCTTTTATGGGATATCTATTATCTTGCACGGTTTGAAACTCCGCCAACGATTGAATGATCTGCGATTGCAGATTGGTAGTGCTTATGGGTACTGATTTTTTCATGGTATTAGATTTGCATCAATTACATCGTTTTGAATGTTCAAAATTTGTAATTGAAATTTGAGAGCAAATGTAAATGAATTCTTTGGAATCAAACAAATATTTCTCGCCTTTTTTCATCTAAATGCTATAAACGGAAAAGGTTTTAGTATTTTGAAGCAAAATGGTGTTTCTCGTTTCTGAAAAAACGCGAATACGCATTTCTTTCCTTTGTAAATACTTAGTTGTTATCAAGTTCTTGTATGAATTTTTGAATGGATTGTTTTATTTGGTCACGAACAACAATCGTCTGTGCAATTTTCTCCGGATGTGTTCCTTCAAATTTCGAAGGGTCATCAAACGACCAATTTATTATTTTCACCATGCCGGGGAATATCGGACAACTTTCTGCTGTCTTGGCATCGCAAACGGTGATAACATATTCAAATATTCTTCCTTGTTTGAAAAAATCAAACACATCGTTTACTTGGTTTGATGAAATGTCAATGCCTTCTTGCAACATAACTTCAACCACAATTGGGTTTAAGATTCCGGGTTCCAAACCGGCACTTTCCACTTCAAAATTGTCATTGCCATACTCTTTTAAATAGGCTTCTGCCATTTGACTTCGTGCCGAATTGTGAACACATAGAAATAATACTTTTGTTTTCATATACTTTTATTTTGATTAATTGATAAAACTGTTTTGATGGAATTGAGTTATATATGCCTTAATTGAATCTTGGAAATGTTTTATGGCAGACTCATTTTTGAAATCATTAAGGTTCTTAATCATTAGAAACCCCCAACAAATCCAACATAGTTTCCATAAAATCTGTTTTTGCTATTTCTGCTTTTTCAATACCTTTTTTATAGACCTCACAAGCTTTTTGATGTTGACCCGCATTTTGAAACATCCTG